>NZ_SJOS01000003.1:0-108854 GCF_012027765.1 Pseudoflavonifractor sp. SW1122
TGGTAGTATGAAGGTCATTCCACGTAAGCTTGTGGCCCTGTGTCCCCTGCTTCTCTTGCTCTTACTTACCCCCAAGGCCCATGCCAACATGGCTGCGCCTGCCAATCCAGATGTGGGAACCGCCATCACCTTTGAGAACAATCAAGAGCTTGCAGTGACCTCGGAGGTGCTGGATATCACCGTGAAGGGGGCCAAGGCGGAGATTGTGGCCACCTATACCATGGAGAACACCACGGACCAGCAGATTGTCACGTCCTCCATGTTCCTCTCGCCCAACGTGGAGGCGGGGAATGTCACTGTCCTGGTGGATGGGCAGGAGGTACCGGTTGTGGTGGAGAGCTATGCCCTGGGAGATGTCACCCAGATCGACACCCAGGACTGGCAGTACGTGGTGCTGGACGGGGAAGCCGCCGATGTGGGCCAGGGACAGACCGTGGACACCATCCTTTTTGCCTTGGAGTTTGAACCCCGCCAGCAGTATGACGTTGTGGTCTCCTACACCTACCGACTGGGAGGATATCCGGACTACGACTACAATGTCAAGCGGGGCACCTTGGAGTATTACCTGCGGCCTGCGGCCCTGTGGAAGGATTTTTCCAACCTGACCATCAACCTCCACCTGGACGAGGACATGCCAGTGCTTCAGGACAGCAACCTGGAGTTTGAAAAAGTGGCGCCCCGTACCTATCAGTACGTCTCGGACACTTTGCCAGAGGAAAATCTGCGCATAGAGGTGGACCAGTCCTGGTGGCAGGAACTGGTGGGCTTCTTCCAAAACCCATACTTGGCCGTGTATGCCATGTATTTTGTCCCGGTGATTGTGGTTATCGTGGTCTGCGTGGGAGGCGTGATTTGGATGGTGCGTTGGACGGCACGCCGCAACAAGCGACTCTAAAAACGGTTGTGTGGGGTTAAATCCTGTGGTAGGATGAAAGTCAGAAATCACCTCATGCAAAGGAGAGAATCGTCATGTTAGAAGTGGGAACCAAAGCCCCGGACTTTACCTTGAAAAATCAGGAGGGCCAAGAGGTCAGCCTGTCCCAGTTTGCAGGAAAGCGAGTGGTGCTGTATTTCTATCCCAGAGACAACACCCCCGGCTGCACCCGGCAGGCCTGTGGGTTTGCCCAGAACTATGAGGGCTTTACCCAGCGGGACGTGGTGGTCATCGGTGTCAGTAAGGACTCCGTGGCCTCCCACTTGAAATTTGTCCAGAAGTATGAGCTGCCTTTTGTGCTCCTCTCTGATCCCGACTTGGAGGCCATCCAGGCCTACGGCGTGTGGCAGGAGAAGAAGCTCTATGGCAAGGTGAGTATGGGAGTGGTGCGCACCACCTATGTCATCGACCCTCAGGGTGTCATTGAGAAGGTGATGCCCAAGGTGAAGCCAGACACCAACGCCGCCGAGATTTTGGCCTACCTGGACGGAGAGGTGTAACTGGCCATGCGAATCATCATTTCCCCCGCCAAGAAGATGCGGGAGGACACGGACAGTCTGGCCTGGCGCAACTTGCCCGCCCACCTGGCGCAGACTCAGCAGCTGTGCCAGGTGCTCCAAGGCATGTCCTACGACCAGCTGAAAAAGCTCTGGAAGTGCAACGACCAGATCGCCCAGCTGAATGTGGAACGGCTCAAAACCATGGACTTGCACCGCAACCTCACCCCAGCCATTCTCAGCTATGAGGGGATTCAGTATCGGTATATGGCTCCTGGCGTGTTCACCCAGGAGGAGCTGGAGTACGTGGAAGAGCATTTGCGTATCCTCTCCGGGTTTTACGGCCTGGTGCGCCCCTTTGACGGTGTGACGCCCTACCGCCTGGAGATGCAGGCTAAACTCCCAGTGGGCCAGGCCAAGGACCTGTACGCCTTCTGGGGCGACCATCTGGCCCGGGACCTGTGGGGAGAGACGGACTGCATCATCAATCTGGCTTCCAAGGAGTACAGCGTGTGCGTCTCCCGCTATGTGCCGCCCAACACCCGGTTTATCACCTGCGTGTTCGGAGAAGAGCAGGGGGGCAAAGTGGTGGAAAAGGGTACCATGTGCAAGATGGCCCGGGGAGAGATGGTGCGGTACATGGCCCAGCACCAGGTGGAGCGCCCGGAGGACCTCTGTGCCTTTGACCACTTGGACTATCGCTTTACGCCCCAGCACTCCCAGGAGAATTTATACGTCTTTTTGAGAAACACATAACAGAAGGGCCTCCCGCCGTGGGAGGCCCTTATTCGTTGTTATTGGTAGCTCTGTGCCACGTTTTGCTCCACGTCGTCGGCGGTGGAGGAGAGATCGGGGCTCTGTTGGGACTGTGCAGCCTGTTGAAGCCGCTGGACCCGATGCTGGACCGCCTTTGCGATGGCCTCGGTGCGGTCAGCGCCCACGCAGCCTTGTGCCAGGGAGTCGGACATGGTGTCCCGAACCAGCTCATCCAAGTCGGACAGCGCTTCAAAGTCCACCCAGTCCAGGGAGGACACCAGCTTCAGCTGCTGGTCGTGGTGGTTTTTGAAGGGCTTACACACCACATCGTGGTCCATGGGAATCCGCTCGGCGGTCCGGTCGTAGCCTAGGGAGGTGCCGCTGTCAAAGATGGGGGCCATGCCCAGCCATTCCAGAGTTTCTGGGTTGCGCAGCAGGCCGAAGTTGTTTAGATGGCGGTCCTCATTGGCCAGAAGATAGTCCACCACCAGCATCTGGTCCAGAGCGGGCACCACGTAGTCTATACCCAGAGCCTGACAGCAGGAGATGAAGTGCTGATACACCGACTGGCTGTTGCTCTTTTTCTGGGTCTGCATCACCTGCCAGGCGGTGACCAGTTCGGTGTCTGGGGAGACAAAGTCCGTACACACCGAGTAGGGCTGGCCGTTGCTCCACAGCAGACGGTATGGAACGTGGGGGATGTTCAGACGCTCCATAATGCCCGTGGCGATGATCTCGTTGAAGGGCTGCTGCTGGAAGGGGGCGCTGCCGCCCTTGATGAGACAGCGGGCGCCGTCCACGATCTTCCAGCACTTTCTCAGATACCCGTCGGTGGTATTGTCTGGGGAGCAGAAGTCGAACCCAGCGCTGGATTTGGGCTGGCCGAAGAGCACACTCCCTACGTCGTCGGAGAAGGGATTGTCGTAGAAATTGATGGTGTCCCAGATGACCCCAGCGTCCTGAGGGCAAATCCAATAGTGATCGGAGAGACTCAGCCCATAGCTGCGCAGAGGCAGCAGTTGCGGGCTGGACAGTCCCAGCGCCTCCAGGGCTTCCCGTATCCCAATGCGGGTGGCGGGGATGCAGCGGCCTGTCCACCACTGGTTCAGGGCGGCCCGGTCCACCTCTCCACTTGGAGTGCAGGTGCCCACCGGGAGGTGTTCCGGTGCGTAGACGGTGTTGATATGTCGAATCGACCCGGTGGCCTCGTCCAGTTCCAGCGCGGCCACTGCCAGCCGTTTGTGCATCAGGGTGCAAATCATGGGTAGTCCTCCCTTCGTATTGAGTGTATTGTAACATATCCATAAAAACCCTGCAATAAAAAATGTGTTTCCGGTCAAAGTGGACAGAGTGACCTAGAGAGTCCCTTGATTTCTATGTCGGGATTGAGTAGAATATGAAAATAATACCGAAGAAAAGAGGGAGTGCTATGCTGGCCTATACCTATATCCAGCGGGGCAAATTTGAACTGATGGACAAACCAAAACCGGTGCTGCTGGACGACCGGGACGCCATTGTGAAGGTGACCTTGGCCAGCATCTGCACCAGTGACCTGCACATCAAGCACGGAAGCGTGCCCCGTGCAGTACCCGGCATCACCGTGGGCCACGAGATGGTGGGGGTGGTGGAGCAGGTGGGCTCCGCGGTTACCACCGTAAAGCCCGGGGACCGGGTGACGGTGAATGTGGAGACCTTCTGCGGGGACTGCTTTTTCTGTCAGCACGGATGGGTCAACAACTGTACCGACCAAAACGGCGGCTGGGCGTTGGGGTGCCGTATTGACGGCGGACAGGCGGAGTATGTCCGGGTGCCCTATGCAGACCAGGGCTTGGACAAGATTCCAGACACCGTCACCGATTTGCAGGCGTTACTAGTGGGGGATGTGCTGGCCACGGGCTACTGGGCCGCACAGATTTCTGAAATCAAGGAAGAGGACACGGTGCTCATCTTGGGCGCTGGGCCCACGGGCCTGTGTACCCTCCAGTGTGTGGCGCTGTACCATCCCAAGCGCATCATCGTTTGCGACCTGGACGAGAACCGTCTGGCCTTTGTCCGCCAACACCACCCCGGTGTACTGACCACAACGCCCAACGGGCTGAACGACTTTGTGGTGGCCCACAGCGACCACGGGGGCGCCGATGTGGTGCTGGAAGTGGCGGGGAGCGAGGAGACCTTCCGCATGGCCTGGGAGTGTGCCCGGCCCAACGCCATTGTCACTGTGGTGGCCCTCTATGACGGCCCCCAGACGCTGCCCCTGCCTGATATGTACGGGAAAAATCTGATCTTCAAGACAGGTGGCGTGGACGGCTGCAACTGTCCGGAGACCTTGCAGCTCATTGCCCAGGGAAAGTTGGACACCACGCCCCTGATTACCCATACTTATCCACTTTCTCAGATCGAGGAGGCCTATCAGCTGTTTGAGAATCGGCAGGACGGAGTCATCAAGGTTGCCATTGAGATGGCGTGAGCATTGCGGTTCCACCCAGGCGGGCGCATCCAGCGCCCGCCTCGATTATGCCCTTGACATATATAGAACACCTATATATAATCTGGTATATAGATAACCTATATAGGAGGGGCTTATGGAACTGGACAAGAGCTTGGTTAGCGGCAGCATGGGGCTGCTGGTGATGAAATTGCTGGAAGAGCGGGACATGTACGGCTATCAGATGATTGAAGAGCTGAAAAAACGCTCGGATGACACCTTCCATCTAAAAGCGGGCTCGTTGTATCCCCTGCTCCATGGACTGGAGGAGAAGGGCTGTGTCTGCGCCTATGAGCAGGATGCGGTGGCGGGGAAGCCCAGACGGTACTATCATTTGACGGAACAGGGACACCGAACCCTGCAAGGAAAAGAGAAGTCTTGGAATCAATACGCCCGTGCGGTGAATCAGGTGCTGAAAGGGGGAGCTTGTTGTGTGGCAGGGTAAGACCATAGACGGCTATTTGGAGGCTGTGGCGGAACAGATCAAGTGGAGGCGGGCCCGGCCTGTGGTGACTCAGGAGCTGCGACAGCACCTGGAGGACCAGCGGGATGCCTTTGCTGCGGAAGGGCAGGAAGACCCGGAGCAGCTGGCGGTGGAGGAGATGGGGGACCCCGTGGCCATTGGGGCCCAGCTGGATGGACTCCACCGCCCCAGACCCCAGTGGGGTCTGCTGATGGGTACCATCTTGCTGGCCTTGCTGGGTACCGTTCTCCAGCTGTGGCTCACGGCCACATGGGAGAATCCAAAGCTGGACCTCAACCCATTGAGAACAGAGGAGGTATTCGTTTTGGGGTGTGGGGCCCTTTTGCTGGGCTACTTTTTGGACGATGCCCGGCTGGCTCGCCACGGTAGAATCATCTATGCAGGTGCCCTGGTGGCCGGCGTGGTGGCGGTGACGCTGTCCCCACGAATCCATGGGGGTGCCACCTATGCCCGATATGTCACCTTGTGCTACCCGGTGGTGTATGCGCTGTGGGTGTATACCTGCCGTAAAAAGGGCTGGTGGGGGTTGGTGTTGGCCATAGGAGGCGGTGCCCCACTGGCGTGGATTTGCATGCGAGTCCCCCACATGCTTGGCTTGCTGCTCCTGTTGGTCAGTGGGTTTGCGCTTATGCTGGCGGCGGCTTGGAATGATTGGTTTGGAGTGGGCAAGCGGAAGGGCGTGTTGCTGGTATTGACCTGTGGCGTGCTGTTTGCCGCCGTGGCGTGGATGGTCCTGTTTGGGTTCGGCTACGGTGTGCAGCGGCTGCAAGTGTTCCTCCACCCGGAGCAAGACCCCATGGGGATGGGATACCAGGCTTGCACCATCCGAAACGTGTTGGGTGCGTCCCGGTGGCTGGGGGAGGGCGCATGGAACAGCTCTCTGCCTTTTGAGATGATGGTGCCCGACTGTGAGGCGGATGCCTTTCTCACCACCATCATCTATCGGCTGGGATGGGGGCCGTTTCTGGCCATTGTACTTCTCTTTGCAGGGCTGATGGCGTGGATTGGATGCCGCTGCCTCAAGCACAGAAGCCAGCTGGGGAAAGCAATGATTCTGACGGTTTTGGTGGTTTTGTGTGGTCAGGCCCTCTGTAGCGTGGCATGGAACCTGGGGTATGCCCTGTATGCCTCCACCTTTCCGTTGATGGCAGGGAATTGGAACACGGTGGTCAACATGGGACTCATTGGCTTGGCCTTGTCCGTGATGCGTGGGGAAAGACTTGCCTGTGACTATGGCAGGGAGGAGAAGACCTGGCTGCCCCGCTATCGCCTAAAAATTCATCTGGAAAAATGCTGAACGATGAGGAGAGGCTTCGCCTGTGTGGGGAGCCTCTCTCTTTTTGCCCTCATGCTAATTGTCAGATGGCACAGCGCGTGTTATGATAAAAATGATCAACACAGTGGGGAGGGAGCAACATGGTTTTTCTGATTGCGGGGGCGTCCCACACGGGAAAAACTGCCCTGGCCCAAAGGCTTTTGGAGAAGTATGGATACCCCTATCTGTCCATCGACCATCTGAAAATGGGATTGATTCGCAGCGGCTATACTACACTGACACCTATGAGCGAGGACCGGGAGCTGACGAACTACCTGTGGCCTGTGGTGCGGGAAATCATCAAAACAGTCCTTGAAAACGGGCAGAATCTCATTGTAGAGGGCTGCTATATTCCTTTCGACTGGGCAAAGGATTTTGCTGAGCCGTATTGTGCGCAAATTCAATACCGCTGTCTGGTGATGAGTGAGGCGTATATCCGCAGCCACTACCAGGAGATCAAAGCGTATGCCAGTGTTGTGGAACACAGGATGGATGATTCGGATTGTACCCTGGACTCTCTGCTCCGAGACAACGCCCAAACGCTGGAATCTTGCCGGGAATATGGCGTTCCATACATCCTGATTGACCAGGACTATCACATAGATCTTTGAAGAATACCAAGGAGGTGGCCCTATGCCCCTACAGATGGTACGCAATGATATTACCACCATGAAGGTGGATGCCATTGTCAACGCCGCCAAGAATAGCTTGCTGGGCGGGGGCGGCGTGGACGGAGCCATCCACCGCGCTGCCGGACCGGAGCTGTTGGAGGAGTGCCGCACCCTGGGCGGCTGTCCTACGGGACAGGCTAAAATCACCAAGGGCTATCGCCTGCCAGCCTCCTATGTCATCCACACCGTGGGGCCCATCTGGCAAGGGGGAAACCACGGCGAGCGGGAACTGCTGATTTCCGCCTATCGTTCCTCCCTGGAGCTGGCGCTGGAGTATGGCTGCCAGACGGTGGCCTTCCCCCTTATCTCCTCCGGGGCATACGGCTACCCCAAAGACCAGGCCCTCAAAGTGGCGGTGGACACCATTGGGGACTTTTTACTCTGCCATGACATGACGGTCTACCTGGTGATTTTTGACCGGGCGGCCTATACCATTGGCGGCAAGCTCTTTTCCAACATCGCCGCCTACATTGACGACCACTATGTGGATGAGCATACCCAAAGCCGCCGGGATATGTCCTTGGAAGCGGAACCCATGGAGGCCCAGCTGTGGTGCGCCTCCGCACCCCTGAGTCTGGACGAGGCCCTGGGCCAGCTGGACGAGAGCTTTTCCCAGATGCTGCTGCGGAAAATCGACGAGCGGGGCATTACCGATGCTCAGTGCTATAAAAAGGCCAACATCGACCGCAAACTGTTCTCCAAGATTCGCTCGGACGTTCACTATAAGCCCTCCAAACCCACCGCCATGGCCTTTGCTATTGCCCTGGAGCTACCTCTGGACGAGGCTCGGGAACTACTTCAAAAGGCGGGCTTTGCCTTCTCTCGTGCCAGCAAGTTTGACATCATTGTGGAGTATTTCATTACCCATCAAAACTACAATATCTTTGAAATCAATGAGGCCCTGTTCGCCTTTGATCAGAGCCTGTTGGGAGGTTGATACCATGCCCCGTGCCGGTGTGACACAGATGCCCTTTTCTAAGCTCTATCCGCTTTTGGTGAGCAAGGCCGAGAAGAAGGGACGGACCCGGGAAGAGGTGGATCAGGTGACCTGCTGGCTCACCGGATATACCCCAGAGGCTCTTGCCCAGCTGGAGCAGTCCGACACCACCTATGGAGACTTTTTCCGCAACGCTCCAGCCATGAACCCCAACCGGGTGCTTATCACGGGCAAGGTGTGTGGCGTGCGAGTGGAGGACATCGAAGACCCACTGATGCAGGAGATTCGGTATCTGGATAAGTTGGTGGATGAACTGGCCAAGGGAAAAGCCATGGAGCAGATTCTGAGAAGGTAATTGTCGCTTTCCAGGCGACCACATAGAGTGAAAATTCCCCTATCCTGTGTTTGTAAAATCACAACACAGAATAGGGAAATTTTTTATGAAAAAGAATTTCACCGAGTTGGTATTCATTCTGGACCGCAGCGGCTCCATGCAGGGGCTGGAGGGGGACACCATCGGCGGCTTCAATGCCATGCTGGAAAAGCAGAAACAAGAGCCCGGCAAGGCGTTTGTCTCCACCGTCCTCTTTGACGACCGCGCCGAAGTGCTCCACGACCGGGTGAAGGTGGGAGAGGTCCGGCCCATCACCCGCAAGGAGTACTACGTCCGGGGGTGTACCGCTCTGCTGGACGCTATGGGCGGGGCCATCCATCATATTGGAAACATCCACAAGTATGCCCGCCCAGAGGATGTGCCGGAACACACCCTCTTTGTCATCACCACCGATGGCATGGAGAATGCCAGCCGCCGCTATTCTGCCCAGCAAATCAAGAAGATGATTGAGCGGCAAAAGGAACGGTACGGTTGGGAGTTCCTCTTTCTGGGGGCCAACATTGACGCCGTGGAGACGGCGGGAGAGTTAGGCATTGCCCCGGACCGAGCGGTAAACTACCACTGTGACAGCCAGGGCACCCAGCTCAACTATGAGGCTATCAGCCAGGCAGTGAGCGCCGTCCGGTGCAGTGCTCCCTTGGATGCCAACTGGAAGGATGCCATTGAGGCGGACTTCCATGGGCGGCAGGGCAGACACCGCTGAGAATCACATCTGCCCCTTCCAGACCCGGGCCAGAATGTCTTTGAGGACTAGTAGAGCGTCGGTGTGGTTGTAGCCGTAATCTACCCGCAACTGGGTGAGCATCTCCCGCAGGGCGGGAGCGTAGTCGCTGATGCGTACCGTTTTGTGGTATGTAGCCAACACCGGATATTTCTTGCTCCACACCTTGTTCCAGTCAATGCGGGCCTGGGCCTCGTCGCTGACGCTGTCGATCATCTGCTGGGCCTGCTGCTCGTCAAAGTCGTACTCGATGAGCTCGTCCAAGGTCATGTGGTAGAGCATGGCCAGTCCCTTGGACTGGCGAATATCAGGCAATGTCTCATTGGTCTCCCATTTGGAGATGGTCTGGCGGCTGACCCCCAGCTTTTCTGCTACATTTTCTTGGGTCAGCCCGCTCTTTTTCCGGGCGTGGTATAAACTGCTTCCCAAACTCATGGTGTATTCCTCCTGGTTTCCCGTGTCTTGTATGTCCAGTATACCGTTCTCACGAGAAAAAAGCTACCAAGGGAAACTGGAATGTTTGCCCGTTTTCCTGACAAAGGACGAAAAAATACCCTGAGCATTTGAGGTATGTGCGCCTCAAATGCTCAGGGTGTACCCTCTTCATCGGGGAGATATGCCACAATATCGTCCAGCGTGCAATCCAGCAGCTTGCAGAGCATATCTAGAGTGTGGGTGGACACAGAGTCCCCGGCTTTTCATGCGGCGAATGGTGGAACTGCTGATGCCACCCTTTACTTGCAGGGTGTACGTGGTTGCTCCACGTTGCTTCATGGTGCGCCATAGAGGCTCATAAGAAATCAAACATCTGCCCCCTTATTTGCTTGTCTTTTTAATTGCATGTGTGAAGACAAACTGTACTTGGTTATGATTCCTCGTGAGAAATCTCAATTTTCTCCACTTGAATGGTTCCGCCTTCGATCTCCGCCATCATCATGGTGATTTCCTGGTGGAAGCGCCGAGGACCGCAGGAGCCGGGGTTGAGCCAGAGAACGCTGCCCTTTTCCTCCTGCACATATTTATGGGAATGGCCGAATACCACCACATCCACCCCTAAGAGGTCCGCTGGGACCTCTTTTTTGTTGTGGACCATGAAGAAGGTGATGCCCTCTAACGTGACGGTGAGATCGTGGGGAATGTCTTCTGCCCACTCCTTGTCGTTGTTGCCCCGGACGATGTAGAGGGGGGCGGACTGTTGCAGCTGCTCCACAATGGCTGGCTTGTTGATGTCGCCGCCGTGGAGAATGGCATCTGCGGTTTTCAGGTGCTCCACCACTTGGGGCCGCAGCAGGCCGTGGGTGTCGGAGAGGATGGCGAGTTTCATACCGATTCACCTCGCTGATAGGTCTCTTGAATGGCTCGATAGAATTGGCGGGCGTGCTTTAAATCCTCGGTGTCCGGGTGTCCTTTGGCGATACCGCCCACCAGCTTGAAGGGGCCGAAGGTGTCATAGCCTTTACAGGAAAACTCGCCTAGAACTGGGCAGCCTTTCTCCTGGGCAATCTCCGCCACCGCTTTTGCGCCGGTGCCTTTCGCCCCGCCGTAGGTATAGACGAAGAAGACCGGCTTGCCCTGGGGCAGATACTGACGGGCAAACTCCACCACGGCCTTTTGAAATTCAAAACCGTAGATGCCGGAGGCGAAGCCCACACAGTCATACTCCTCCAGTCGGACGAGCTGGCGAGTAGTCACGTCGATGAGGTCTACCTCGCCTTCCTCTGCCATGGCCTCCAATACCTTCAAGGTGTTTCCGTGGTGCCGGGAATAGTAGCAAATTGCAGTTTTCATCCATTGTTCGGTGGCCACGGTTCCTTCGTTTTCAAACATGGCGATCCCTCCTCACTCTGCGTCTTCGTCCAGGGCTTCCACCAGAAAACTCACCGGACGAAAGCCATCGTTGCAGGAGAGCATGGCGGACGTGGGATTTTTCATCCAGCCGTCATAGAAATTCTCTGCCCCATGGCTCAGGGCCAGAACAAAGGGGGAGAGAGTGTCCCAGGCGCTTTGGCAAAAGCCAACTGGTTTTTCCCAGCCGTTGGCGAGGAAGACCTGTCCTACTTCCATGTCACAGGCGTGGGAGATGGGATTCTCGTACTGGGCCATCAGGTCTGGATATTGGGTGATGCGCATGACGGTGATTTTACACTTTTTCATATGATAATACCCTCACAGTGGTCGATTTCGTGCTGGATGATCTGAGCGGTCCAGCCGGTGAAGGTTTTCAGCCGCTCCTGGAATTTCTCGTTTTGCCAGCGCACTTTGATGGAACTCCACCGCTTGGCGGGGCGGGTCCCAGTGAGAGAGAGGCAGCCTTCCACGGCGTCATAGGGGCCGGACTTCTTGACGATCTCCGGGTTGAACATGACCATGTAGGTGCCCTCGTTGTCAAAGGCAATGATGCGCTTGTTGACGCCGATCATGTTGGCGGCCATACCCACGCAGCCCTCTTTGTGGTGCTCCAGGGTCTCCAGCAGGTCAGCGGCCACAGACAGGTCCTCCATCGTGGCGGGCTCAGCTTTTTGGGCCAGAAAGGTCTCATCTTTGCAGATATCTCGTATCATAGTCGGTTTGCTCCCTTCATTTATCCCAGCTCAGGACAGCGTGGAGGGTGGCCTCTGTGGCCGCTGGGAAATTCCTCTGTACCTGCTGATAAACCAGTAGCCTGGACTGGCTGGGTTCCTGGTAATAGGCAGAGGAGATGTGTTCGTAGCCCCAGAGAGCCTCTGGTGTGGTGTAGACCGAAACGGGCCATCCATAGGGCTGGCCCTTTTTGTTCAGGCGACGACGAAAATCACGAATCAACAGATATCCGTACATCTGAAGATCGGTGACTGTGCCCTCAAAGTTCTTCTCGCCGCCTTTACCGAATCCAGCCAGGCGTTTGAGTTCAAAGGAGAACAGCTCCTTGTGGGTGGCAAACTGCTCCATGATGCGCTTCTGGCGCAGGCTGGCCAGCTCCTCGTCCCACCGGCTGTCAAAGTCGTAGCCGTCCCGCCGCCAGTTGGCGAAGTGAGGGAACCAGGCTTTGGAGATGAACCCTGCTTTCTTACCGAAAAATTTGCCGTAGGCCACACGGCCACTGCGGGCGATGAACTTCCGCCACTCCCAGGGGTCTTGCTCCGGGTCACCGCTCCACCAGTAGAGGTTGGAGGTGTGCTCTTCCACCGAGAACCCGTCGATTTCATTTTTGAATAGGGGGAGAAATCCCACCTCATCCACCCAGTCTATGAGCTCCTGCCAGCTGCGGATGCGGTAAGGGTTGTCCCACTCCAGTCCCCGCATGATCCATTCTCCATTCTCCAAGGCCATGGCAGATACCTCCTTTTGTCCTCATTCTCACGGCCATTATAGCATACAGAAGGCCGAAAAGCTATGAAAGTACTTTTCCTTCTTGCGAAGAGAAAAACATGGTGCCCCCCGGGGTTCGGAGATCACCATGTTTCGCCGCTGTCACTGGATATGCAGCCCGCTGTGTTCACGCAAACAGAATCATAGATGCAGCCCGTCTACCCAGGCCTTTAGCTCTGCCTCACTTAGGGGGCCATTGAGTAGTCGGCCATCCATGACCTTAGCGCCGGGAGCACTGCCGCTCAAACCGTCTGCTGACTGTCCAAGACCACTGCCGCCAGAAGTGGCGAAGAGGACAATGGTCTTGCCGGTAAAGTCATAGGCTTCCAGAAAGGTGTTGAGGATGGTGGGGGCCACATACCACCAGACGGGAAAGCCCAAAAAGATCACATCATGCTCTGCTACGGGAGCGCTCGTATCGGCCAGAGCGGGCCGGGAGTGTTTGTCCTGCATCTCCACACTGCTGCGCGAGTGCTTGTCCATCCAGTCAAGATCTTGGCTGGTATAGGGGATTGCGGGCTTAATCTCATAAAGAGGCGCGCCAACAGCGTGAGCCAGTGCTTCTGCTGCCTTTGCGGTGGTGCCTGTGGCAGAAAAATAAGCGACCAATGCGTTCATAACAAAAACCTCCTTTGTCCCCATTGTAAAACTACACTTTAGAAATGTAAAATACTCATTTCCTATGTACAGCTATTCCATGCAAGCATGTTTGCCTTGTGAGCTGGGTACGGACGTGGTAGGATGGAGAAAAAGGAGGGAGAATGATGGAACTTCGGGTTCTGAGATATTTTCTGGCGGTGGCCCGGGAGGAAAACATCACCAAGGCGGCCGCGCTGCTCCACCTGACCCAGCCCACCCTCTCCCGGCAGCTGATGCAGCTGGAGGAGGAACTGGGAGTACAGCTGTTTTATCGCAGCCGCTATCATATTGTCTTGACGGATGAGGGAATGCTGCTGCGCCGACGGGCCCAGGAACTGGTAGATTTGGCGGATAAAACGGTCCGCGAATTTTCTTCCCGGGAGACGGAACTGATGGGGGAGATTGCCATCGGAGCGGGAGAGACCCGGAACATGTCTTTTTTGTCCCAGGCCATTGTCACCTTTTGGGAGCGCTACCCAAAAGTGAACTTTCGAATTTTCAGCGCCAATGCAGATGATGTGAAGGAACGGCTGGATATGGGGCTGTTGGACATGGGGCTGCTGACAGAGCCGGTGGATGTGGGAAAGTATGCCTTTTGCCGCATGGAAGAGAAAGACCGTTGGGGGGTATTGGTACGGGAGGATTCCCCATTGGCAGCGCTGGAGGCAGTTACCCCCGAAGATTTGAAAGGGGTTCCTCTGCTGATCAGCGGACGGGAAACAGTGCAGCGGGAATTGGCCAGCTGGTTTGGGGAGCACTGGGACAAATTGCAGATTGCAGCTACCTTCAACTTGGTCATCAATGCGGCCAATATGGTGCGCTGTGGCGTGGGGACCGCGCTGTGCTTTGACTTGGATATGGCCTTTGATGGTCTGCGGTTTCTCCCTCTGTCACCGGAAATAGAGACAGGGACAGTGCTGGTCTGGAAAAAAGATCAGGCCCTTACCCCAGCGGTGGAGGCCTTCCATCAGCACATCAAAAATGTTTAAGAAGCAGCAACTCCAATGACCATCATTGGATGCGAAAACCATTGGAAGTCTTTCCAAAAACATATTCCATTTTTTTCTCATAGGTAGGGAATTCCAGTCGCTCATATCCGGCCTCTTCGTGGAAGGATATGACATGGTCTGACCAGTGAATCCAGAGTAGTTGCGTATTTTTCATGCCTATGCCGTCGTCCATACGGTGGTTCATCCTACTTTCTGTGTTTTGTGGGAGTTGTAAAAAGGGCCTCACAATTCTGTGAGGCCCTCAGGGTGAAAATATGAGAGAATGGTGCATGGGAGCCGGTGTAATAACCGGCTCCCATGCACGTATAGAGGGGGGACATCTCAGAATGCGCGATCTCCGGTTACGGAGATATTCTACCATTCGGGTGAAGCGGATACCATGACAGATACCGCAAATTAAAGCGGTCTATTTCCCCAATAATAGAAAATTTGCCCGGTTAATTCTTTGACTTCTCCAGCCGCTCCTTGCACATGTGGTATTGTTGGGCATCAATAGCGCCAGTGGCCAGCATCTGCTCTGCCCAGAGCTGGAGGGTTTCAACCGTGATAGAAATGCGCTCCAGCTCCTGTTGAATGAAGATGAAATCCGTCAGCTCGTCGTCGCTGATCATACCATCTGCGGTGATCTCAATCAGACGGTCCTTGCGCTTATTCATGGAGTTGAGAGAGGCCAGCATCTCCAAAACGATCTGGGATAGCTCCTTAACCTTTACTTCTGGCACATATTGCTGCCCGATGGGGCACTGGTTAGCACAGTAATAGTTGCAGAGGTTGGGTTGCTTGTACTGCCTGGCCATAATCAGCACTTCATCCGGATGGGGGTAACAGCGCTCGTTTTCAATTCGCTCAATGCGTTCCGGCGCAATGGACTCCAGCAATTCGCTAGCCGCTTCTCGGGTGAGATGTAGTGCCTCCCGGGTCTTGTGGTAAATATTTTTATTCTCTTTTGTGGATACTCTCGCCATGATTGTAATCCCACCTTCATGATATATCTTTGTGGCCATTATACGGTGTTTTGAAGAGAAAGACAATTCCTTTTCAGAAAGGGAGCGTTGAAAGTACGTTCAAAAGTCCAGCGGCAAAGGCTCTGTGGCCTTCCTGGGTAAAATGAACGCCGTCATAAGAAAGGGGAATATTCCAGTCTCCGGCGTTGGCAAAGGGAATACCAAGTCGCTGGGCCAGTGCGGCACAGTGTTGGGCAAAGGTGTGGGAGTGGTCAATGAGTTGCTGGTTGGGCACCCATTCCCCCAGGGCCAAGGGCGGCGGGGCGATGAGCAATATTTGTTTGGGGGAAAGCGGTATTTTATGAAGAAAACGTTCCAGTTTTGCCGCTGCCATTTCTGGGCTGAGGCCTTGGAGCAGGTCGTTGGTGCCCAGCATGAGAATCAGTAGATCGGTGTCAGACGGAAGGGCAGGGAGAGACGTGGGAATCTCTCGGCCATTTTGCCCCAAGTTGTACACAGTCCAGCCGGTTTCCGCAGCAAGAATATCCACCCAACGGTGATCTGGGTCATACCGTCCACCCAGAAAGGAGCTGGGGTCATAGCCGTAGGTATTGGAGTCGCCAAAGCAGGTGACGTTCATGGTCTTCCTCCTTGTATCCATACAGGATTGATTGTCCTTTATTATAGAGCTATCTGGGAAGAGCGGCAAGGGAAGATAGATGCTTTTCTTTCCTGTTGGTGTGTGCTATATTAAAAATGAGTTGCTTTCAAAGCGTAAGCTCTGTGTATAGAGAGAAAAGGGGGAATTGTTGTGCATGCACTGAGCATTCAACATGTCAACTACACGTATCAGACACAGTATCAGAAGGTAGAGGCCCTGCGGGATATCTCGGCGGACTTTGACGCCGGGAAGGTGTATGCCATCGTGGGCAAGTCGGGCAGTGGTAAAACCACCCTGCTCTCTCTGATGGCCGGGTTGGATTTGCCAACTCAGGGAGAGGTGCTCTGCCACGATGTGGCCACCAGTCAGATGCAGTTGGAGACGTACCGCCGAGAGAAGGTGGCGGTGATCTACCAAAATTTCCGGCTGTTTCCGCTGCTCACCGTGGCGGAAAACGTGATGTACCCCATGGAACTGCGGGGGATGAGCCCCAAAGAGGCGCTGGAAAAGGCAAAAGCCTTGATTGAGCGAGTGGGACTGCCGGCCACGGTATTGGACCGCTATCCCACCATGCTGTCCGGCGGCGAGCAGCAGCGGGTGGCCATTGCCCGTGCCCTGGGGATGGAGACGAAGATCATGCTGGCCGATGAGCCCACCGGAAACCTGGATACCGCAAACGGTGAGAACATTTTCTCCATTCTGCAATCGCTCGCCCATGAAGATGGATATTGTGTCATCATTGTCACCCATGATCGCACCTTGGCCCAGAAGGCTGACGACGTCCTGGAGTTGCGGGACGGTCAGGTGGTGGGCTGAAGGAGGATGCCAGATGATTATTCGAAACGGAATCCTCAGCACGGTGCGTTCCAAAGGGAAAACAGTGCTGTTTACCCTCCTGATTTTTGTCCTGACGTTGTCGTTGGGGCTGGGATTGGGCCTGTGGAGCTACTGTACCCTGACCTTGCAGAGCATGGAGGAGACGTACACATCCATTGCTGTGGTGGAGTACATGGGAGACCAGTACCCGGAGGAGTATGTAGCAGACGAAGCCGCCCGAGAGGCATTGAACCAGCTGGGAGATATTGATCAGGTTCCCGGTGTGGAGTTGTGGGAGACCACCAGCTGGGGTATGGCACTTTCGGATGGATACCAGCGGCGGGGGAGTACCGTGCCCTATGAGAACCAGATGGTGGTGGCGGTGTTCAATCTGGTGGCCAAGCAAGAACAGGTGTGGGGGGTGCTGCCCTCCAATGACTTGCCGGACAACTACCTGCTTTTCCTGAATGCCAATAACAGTGCGGCCACCGTAAAGCTGGGCAGTGAGATTTGGGAGAACATTCCCTTTGTGGACCTGTCTACGGAAACGGTGGACACAGAAAACCTGCCCGATGTCTATTGTACGATGGGTACTCGAATCACCCTGGTGGACGAGACCCGAGGTGTGAACAAAGACATCTCGTTTCTCTTTGAGCAAGGAAATTATTTCAGTTATAACGCTGAGACAGAGGAACTCTCCGGCCTGTACATGGCAGATATGGGCTACGTTGGCATTATTGGCGAGAACCTCTACTCCTATGAGGGAAAGAGCGGCGTAGCCATCCAGATTGATCCCGGAGACAGTGGATTTGTTCCGGAGAAGGATGTGCGGTATCTGCTGCACGGTGAAATCTTTGACAGCGGAAGCTCCAACCGAGCCATGGTGGTGACGGACTTCTATGAGGGCTGTGAAGCGTCTCCGTGGGTGGCGTTTGACAGCTATGACGACCCGGTGCTCCATGAGGGATTTTTTGCTGAGTACGCGGAAAAGTATGAGTTGGGCAACAACTATATCCGTGTGGACGCCAGCGATGACATTGGGGCGTTGGAGCCCTTCCAACAGGGAATGCTCTATCTTCTGGACGGACGATTTCCCGCTGCGGGGGAGCAAGGCGTGTGTGTGATCAGCAACGACATTGCCGAGGAGCTGGATTTGAAGGTGGGAGACAGCCTCCCGCTGTCCATGATGCAGTCCACCCCGCAGGACCCCTTCGCTTTGGAGGAGACGGGCGAGGCCCAAACGTGGACGGTAGTGGGCATTGCCAACCAGGCGGAGACCTATGAGGGACGTGTTTGGGTGTCCCGAGGGCAAGAGTTTCCTCGGACGTCGTTGTTTGGCTATCAGCTGGGCCGGGCTGTGCTGGATAACGATCTGGCGGTAGAGGCCGTGGAACAGATGGAGGCCTTGGTCCCCGATGGGGTGCGCATCACCCTGTTTGACCAGGGATATTCTGCCGCAGCCCAGCCCTTACAGGCCATGGAGTCCACGGCTCAGGGCGTCACCTTTGCCTCTCTGATCGGTGTGGTGGCCGTGCTGTTCCTGTTTGCGTTCCTCTTTGCTGGGCGGCAACAGCAGGCAGTGGATGTGATGACCTCTCTGGGCACGCCCAAGGGAAAAATTCGCCTGTGGCTGCTGTCTGGCGCCACCTTGGTGTGCGGCGTGGCTGTGCTGGCAGGGATGGTGATCTCTGCGGCCTCGATGCAATTGTTGGTGCAGCTGGTGCTGAAAGCGGCTGCGGCCTTTTATGCCGCAGATCAGCGGTATAGCAATGGTGCCTTGGGCATCACGAAGGATGTGGAGATGGTCCATCAACTGCCCCTGTGGCCCAGCTTGGTGGCAGGTGTGGTGGTCTTTGGTGTGGCCCTGGTGCTGTGTGTGGCCTTTGTGGGACAGGCTCAACGGAAGAACACGCTGCGCCGTGGCAAAACCCGGGTGCGGGTGTCCAAGAGTACCACCAGTGTGGCAGGGAAGAGGGCCCTGCGGTTTTCCTATCTCTCTGCTCGCCGGGGCGGTTGGCGCTCCCTGGTGGTGCCGGTGGTTTCTCTGGTGTTGTCTGCGTTCCTGGGCTTTTTGATGGCTACTGCCCAGGGATGGGAGGATCAACGAGCCACCCTCTATGAGAACACCACCATCACAGGTCAGTTTACCTCCACCAACGGAAGACAGTACACGGGCCTGGTCTTGGCCAATCCGTGGAAGATATGGAACTCCGGGATGCTCTCTTCCATCGAAGTCAACGTCACCTATCACTACTGGCTGGAGGGTGAGATGCCCCAATTTGCCAACAACGACTATGGGGCAGACCGCAAAGAGGCCTGGATCAAGGACCAGTCCTCCATGGTATTCCTCAACGGGCTGCAAGTTGCGCCGGAGTTTATCTACGGAGAGGTGCCAAGCGTCACCTGGTTGGATGGATGGGACGAGAGTTTCTTGGCCGATCCCAGCTATCACGAAAACTGGTCTCAGACGCCATGGCCCTGTGTGGCCAGTGAGCGCTGGATGAAGGAGCAAAACTTGAGTTTGGGAGATGAGATTCCGGTCAACTGTGAGATGCTGAATGGGGCAGTCCCGGTGAAAATTGTGGGCAGTTTCAACCCGGCGGGCGGAGAGGATAATCTCTATTTACCCCTGAGCTATTGGTGTTTGCCGCCTTGGGATACCGAGGACCAGCGGGAGAGCATTCCGCCCTCTGGTAGCTTCCCCAGCGCTTGCTTTACCTTGGACTCTGCCTATCATCTGGAGGCGTTCCGGGAATATCTGGCCCAGGAGGGATATAACCAGCCGGGTAGCAATGGAAGCAACCGAGTTACGGTTGTGCTCAATGACCACATCTTTAACCAGACGGTGCAGGCCTTGAACCGCTACATCACCTTGGGACAAATCCTGTTCCCGGTGCTCTTTATCCTGATGGGAGTGTTGGGCTTTGTGGTATCCTGGCTGATGGTCAACGGCAGACGCATGGAGTTTGCCATCATGCGGGGCATGGGTGCCCCTAAGAAATTGGTGTTTGGCTCCTTCTTCCTGGAACAGGTGGGGCTGTGCCTGATGGGCAGCCTGATCAGCGGCCTGGTTGTCTCCGTGTGGAGTGGACAGCCCATGGTTTGGTTGGCGATTGCTGTGTTTGTGCTGTGTTATCTGGCTGGCTGTGCGCTGGCCGTGCGGACTGTGGGGAAAACCAATATCTTCGCGCTGCTGACACAGGGGGACTAAATAGAGCACATATTACCCATAGAACCATTGCTTTGAATGCTGAATTTTTCCAGATAAAATGGCGAATAGAAAAACGCTGTCTGCTCAAACTATGCTCGGATTCCAAATCCAACACAAGTTTGAAGGAGGACAACAATATGTCTAGCAACAATAGTTCTAACAAGCTGGTGGTTCCCGGTGCCCGCGAGGCCATGGATAAGTTCAAGATGGAGGCTGCCAACGAGGTGGGCGTGAACCTGAAGGCCGGCTATAACGGCGACCTCACCAGCCGTCAGGCCGGTTCTGTGGGCGGCCAGATGGTCAAGAAGATGATCGAGGCCTATGAGAACGGCCTGAAGTAAGCAATAAAACGCACAACAAAAGAAAAGGGCCTGGTGGATGCGTTGCATTCCGCCGGGCCCTTTTGGCGCTTGGAAGGAGCTTCGTTGTACTACTGGAATCATACGTTCGGGTGATTTACAGGAGATAGAAACAAGTGGTAAAATATAATAAAATCCTATGCAAAGAAAGGGAGTGTGGCGCATGGAGCATACCGTTATCGTACCTCGGGCGTTGAAACAGAAGATTACCAGTGCGCTGGCCCGTGGATGGGTTGTGCTTTTTAGCGATCCCTGCGGCTTTGGGAAAATACCTGTGACGGAATAGCGACTGTAATGAAGGTCTGGAATATGATGAGAAAACTGAAAGCAATCGTTAGATATCATAAGAATAGCAACTGAAAACGTTTGTTTTTCTCTTAAAGGCACAAAAATTGAATTGGAGAAAAGTGTGCGCAAGTACGAATACAAATTCTCGCGGAGAAAGGAAGGCCTCATGGAGTATATCACTGTAACAGAAGCTGCAAAAAAGTGGGGAGTTTCCAATCGTATGGTGCAAAAGTACTGTGCAGAAGGACGGATTGAAGGGGTTAAAAAGTTTGGTGTGTCTTGGGAAATTCCGTCCCATGCAGTCAAACCCAGAGATCCGCGGAAGGAGAGACACATAGATTCCAGAGCATATTCCTGTGAGGAAGAGGCGCTCCAGGGGCTTATGCCACTGATGAACCATCCGTTTCAACCTGGAAGGTGTTTAGAATTTATTAATATGATGGAAGATGGGCCGAAGAAAAAGATTGCTTTGGCTGAATATCACTACTTTAGTGGACGACCGGAGGAGGCCGCCCAGGCGGCAGAACTGTTTTTGACCAGTCCAGACTTAGCTGTTCGATTGTCTGCTTGCTTGATTTATGGATATGCCAACCTATCACAGGGGCAGATTCAGCAAGCCAGGATGGCTCTGCGGGAGATCCGGGCGGCCATGGAATCAGAGGAAATTGTTTCGACTCAGGCCAAGACCATCGAATCCTTTGTAGCTGCTGCGGCAACGGTCCTCCTCCATCTACCACTGCCCAAGGAATTGCCTCCTTTGCAGCAGTTGCTTCCTGCTTTGCCCCTGGGGTTGCGGGCCTTTGCCATGTATGTACTGTGCCACTATCTCTATTTGCGAGAGGATTATCAGACCAGTTTGGGAATTGTAGAGGCCACCTTAGCTATGGGGGGGCAGGCCTATCCTATCCCCGCCATCTATCTACATCTGGTAGCTGTTATGGACTGCATGAGCCTGCGAAAGGTAGCCCGAGCAGAACAACATTTAATGGCTGCGTGGGCCCTGGCCCGCCCAGACGATTTGATCGAGGCATTCGGGGAGCATCATGGATTGTTGGGAGGTATGCTGGAGGCGGTCCTAAAGCCCCAATGGCCTGAGGATTTCAAGCGCATTATCAACATTACTTGTCGCTTTGCTGACGGTTGGCGTAAAATTCACAACCCAGTGACAGGAAATAATGTAGCGGATAATCTAACCACTACAGAGTTTACCATTGCCATGCTGGCGGCCCGGGGATGGACCAATCAGGAAATTGGCCAGCATATGAACATCTCGCCGAATACGGTGAAGCGTTATTTGTCAACCTCGATGGGAAAACTAGGAATTACACGCCGAAAAGATTTTAAGAAATATATGCTTCGGTAAATGATGGAAGAAGAGCTACCCGTTTTTCCGTAAAAAATGGGTGATGGCAGAGAGTCGAATCAATGGTATAATTTTTATATTTGATGCAGATTGCTTGATTCTTCGACAATGAAAAAATGGAGATATAGAGTGGAAGGAACAAGACGCAAATGTTGTATGATATGTGTGGAAAAATATGAAAAGTGTGATATAATGAGATGCAGGAGGTGACCACAGTGCGATTAAAAAAGAATTTAGTATTGCGCAAAGTGGCAGGGGAGTACATTGTGGTACCAATTGGGAAGCTATCGAAAATTTCCCCTATGATGCAGGTGACAGCATCCACAGCTTGGCTGTGGGAACAGATGAAAGACAGCGACTTCACAGAGGATTCCTTAGTGGAGTTGGTGCTGGGACATTTTTCTGGTGTGGACGAGCCACGAGCCCGGGCAGATATTCAGGGATTTCTGAATCTGCTGGATGGGAACTATATGTTGGACAATGGCCGGCCGGAGCCCATGTTGGGCTCGGTAGAGGTGCAGGTACCGAACGGATTTAAGGATAAGCTGGGAGGGGAACAGGGTACATGATGAATCGAACGCCGTTTGGCTTGGTCAAAATGGCCCAGATGCACCATCGTGCCTATGAAGATGCCACCCCTATACAGGCCACCTTTGAACTGACGCCCCGGTGCGGCTTCAACTGCCGCATGTGCTACGTCCACCTTCCGCCAGAGCGGATTCCCTATGTGGGAGATGGGCGGGAACTGACCGGAGAAGAGTGGCTGGAGCTGGGGCGACAGGCGGCGGATATGGGGGTACTGGAGCTGTGCATCACCGGCGGAGATCCCATCTGTCACCCGGACTTTCCGGCCATCTGGACGGGACTGGCTCAGATGGGGTTTCGCCTTACCTTACAGACCAATGCTTCTGGGCTTACCGAAGACCTGTTGGGTCTGTTGGATGAATACCCGCCAGAGATGGTGAAGATCACCCTCTATGGCTCCAATGACCAGGTGTACCGGGAGGTGTGCCGTGTGGAGCGGGGGTTTACCCGAGTGGATGAAGGCATCCAGGCATTGAAGGAACGGGGGCACGCGGTGCAACTGGTGACTACGTTTATTCAGCAAAACCGGGAGGATGCCCAGAGCATTGCCGCCTATGCCAAGGCGAATGAGCTGCCATGGTACTATAGTGCTGCCTGCTACCCCTCTCTGCGAGGGGCGGACAGCGAGGCGGAGAGTTGCGCCATTTCTATGTGGGATGAGGCAGGGGCGGAAGAGATCTGTAAGCTGTGGGATGGGATGAAACCCAACAATGACGATGACATCCCCGCGCAGCGGTGTTCCGGTTACCGCACTGCCTTCAACATCAGCTGGGACGGAAACATGCGGTTCTGCCTGTTCTTGAATGAACCCAACCTGTCTGTGGTAGGGCGCAATTTGAAGGAGTGCTGGCAGGAACTGCTGGCGTTCTGGGATGGCTTGCGGTGGCCGGAGGCGTGTTACGCTTGCGACTATCGCAGTCGCTGTAGAAGATGTCTGGCCCACTTGGCCTGCCTCAGCGGTGGACTGGGACGGTTAAATAGAGATTATTGCGAGAAAATGAAACGAATTATGGATTTGCCCCAGAAAGCAGGGGAAGGAAAGGAGAATTGATATGGAAGGTCAAGTATTTGTACCCTATACTGGAATTGGTGGGTTTAATTTGAATCCTGGAATTTCAACATTTTCTTTAGTAGGTTCTACAGCACCTGGTACTGTTGGAGATGAATATGGCAATACGTTAAACATTAGATGGATTTATCCCGGAGGTATTACTGGAAAACAAGAAAATGGTACGGGATTTTGGGGATATGCTGTAGTCGCACAGTATGACAACGGTACCTATTCCACTGACGAAACAATCAAGGCGTGGCTGTTAGGCCAGGTTACAGGTACGCACTATGCAAAACCAGAACCAACATTTAATGAAGAAGAAATTAAGAATGAAGATCCAAGAATTGTTGCAGCAATAAACGAGCTTATCTTTCGGTATGGGAGCGTACTTATGAATGCAGATCAGTCAGGCTCTAGTTCAGCAGCATCTAGCTATGATGATTTTAAAAACTATTTTGTAGGGTGTTATGTTATTGGCAGAGGGTAAAACTAAAATTTGGACTAGAAACTGGGCAAAGGGTCATCAGTGGGATATGTTCTTTCAGGAAATTGCCAATGCAGCTCTTGTTATTGATGTGAAGAAGAAACTGATACAATACTATGATGTGGATGTTTTCTTGCCGCAACCCGGCCCCGCGGTACTCTTAAGCAAAAACGCCCTTCTCAGTGCCAACGAGGACTGGACCGAGGCCTGCATCACCCTGCTGGACGGCAAGGAGGACGGCTTGGAGGGGGCCCTTATTGCAGCCATTATGACCCACCTGTCTACCCGGGGGGGCTTGATGCTCCACACCTCTCTGGTGGACTACCAGGGAAAGGGGATTCTCTTCGTGGGCCCTTCGGGTATTGGAAAGACTACCCAGGCGGAACTGTGGATGAAATATCGGGACGCCATTATCATCAACGGAGATATGGCCCTGGTGGGAGAGAAGGACGGATCGTTTATAGGCTACGGATGCCCCTGGCATGGTTCCTCTCCCTACTGCGAGAACCGTCAAGTTCCTTTGGCGGGCATCATAGTTCTGGAACAGGCCAAGGAAAATACTTTGGAGCGTCTCCACGGTGTGACTATGATCGAGCGGATGATGCGCAACATCTTTCTCCCTCATTGGTACCAGAAGGGAGCGGAGGCGGCCATGGAGACGGTGGACCACCTGCTGTCCACGGTGCCGGTGTATCTGCTGAAATGTCGGCCGGATGAGGAGGCTGTAGCCATGGTAGAAAGGGCTTTGTTTGAGTCTAATGATTAAAGCAATCAAACACTATATCACACGAATTCGGGAGGGCAGACTCCAAGAGCTGCTCTCCCAATGGCTTTGGATGGGGGGCTATGTTCGAAAATATTGGCTGCTCATCGGAACATACACCCTCATCGGGGCCTCTGGCTCCCTTATGGGGTTGGGTACCTCTCTGCTATCCCGAAACTTGGTGGACTCGGTGACCGGAGACAGCACGGTGAAGATTTTGGCATCAGCTCTGGGCTATGCTGGAGTGGGGCTGTTTCAGTTAGTGATTTCTGCACTGCGAACACGGTTGTCCATGCGCATCACCCTGAAGGTGGGCAACAAAATTCGCAGTGATATTTTTGCTCAAATTCTGAGGACGGAATGGGAACACCTGTCTCAATTCTCTTCGGGAGACCTGTTATACCGTATCAACGGAGATACCTCGGTGGTAGTCAACAATATTTTGACCTATCTGCCCAATGTGGCCTCTATCCTCATCTCCTTTGGCGGTGCTTTCTGGGTGATGATGCAAAATGACCCGTGGATGGCCCTCATTGCCCTGGCGGGGGCGCCCATCTCCTTCCTTAGCACCCGTTTTTCCATGCGGAAAATGCGAGAGTTCCAGAAAAAGCAGATGGAGCTGCAGAGCCATAAGACAGTATTCAACCAGGAGGCCTTGCAAAACATGCAGATGATCAAGGCTTTCGGACTGGTGGAGTATTTTATCCAGCAGTATACCGAGGTACAGGACCAGTCTTTGGAATATGCCATGGTACAGAATACCTTCCAGTCCAAGATGACCATTCTTACCGGACTGATTGGCCAGCTCATCGGCTATGCCTGTTACGGTTTTGCGGTTTTTCGCCTATGGCAGGGACAAATCACTTATGGCACCATGACCCTCTTTGTGTCCATGGCCTCTTCCCTGCGGGGCTCCTTCTCCGGTGTTTTGAATCTGTTACCCACCGCCATGCGGGCAGGCATCAGCGCCGGGCGCATCATGGAGGTGGTCCAATTGCCTCGAGAGTCGGAAGAGGACCTGGAAAAGGGGCGGACCATGCTGGCGCGAGCTAGAACAACGGGGGTCCAAGTGGAAATGAAGGGTGTAAGTGTAGCATACGGGGACAACGACCCCGTGTATACCCATGCTGATATGTTGGCTCGACCTGGAGAGATTATAGGCCTCATTGGCCCCTCAGGGCAGGGTAAGACCACAACCCTTCGGGTACTATTGGGACTATATCATACCCAGGAAGGGCAGGTGACGGTGGCCAATCCCGGAGGAGAAACGGAGCCTGTGAGCGCAGGAACCCGCTGCCTGTTTAGCTACATCCCTCAGGGGAATACCCTGTTTTCTGGGACAATTGCAGATAATATGCGTATGTTGAGGCCGGATGCCAGCGACCAGGAGATTATTGAAGCGCTACAAACAGCAGATGCATGGGAGTTTGTGGAAAAGCTGGAGGAGGGGATCGATACCCAAGTTCGCGAGGGAGGAAACCGCTTCTCTGAGGGACAGAAGCAACGACTTTCCATTGCTCGGGCGTTACTCCTTCACACTCCGGTACTTTTGTTGGATGAGGCCACCAGTGCCTTGGATATGGCCACGGAACGCCGCGTGTTAAAAAAGATCCTGCGCCGTTACCCTTTGCAGACCATCATCGTCACAGCTCACCGTCCCAGCGTTCTTTCCATGTGCCATCGTGTTTATAAAATACAAAATGGACGCTTCGATGAGGTGAATGATGTAGAAATTCAGGGTTTTTTGCATGGAGAGTAAGGAAGGCGAAACCGGAGCATACAGATGGGCTCTATAAAGAAAGGAAACACCATGAAAATCATTCGTATTATGCTGCTGATTTGTGCTGTGTTGGCGGTTGGCCTTTTTGTGATCTCTGAGGTAGTCGGATGGGAGACGAGAGACCCGGTACCACCGCAATTGTCTGCAGAAACCGATTTGATTGAAGTACCCTGTGCCTATACCCGACAGGACTTGATGAAAGGTATCCGGGCGTGGGATGAGGAAGATGGGGACTTAACCGACGAGGTGGTGCTGAGCACATTTTCTCGGTTTTTGGAAGATGGCGTGTGCAATCTAACCTATGTGGTATTTGACGACACAGATCAGGCGGCGACTTTGACTCGAAAGGTGCGATTTATAGATTATCACGCGCCCCGGTTTACCCTTGTGGCTCCCCTGGTTTACGAGCAGGGACAGGGCTCCTACAATCAGATTGTGGAGGTCCTTGGGGCTCAAGATGTATTGGATGGGGACAGAACAGAGTGGATCGTTCGAACGGCTACCAATCTAAATTTTCAGACAGTTGGAACGTATTCAGCATCTTTTGAGGTGAGCAACAGCTTTGGAGATAGTTCGTCGGTACAGCTTCCGGTACATGTGATTCCTACGCAGATAGGAGAAGGGGGCATTGCCCTTAACACAGGATTGGTATATCTGGAAAAAGGGCAAAGCCTGGACCCAGCTCAGTATATTCAACATGTGACCGCAGCAGATGGCTCTGAGATTGACCCTGCGGCAGTACAGATTTCCTCCCAGGTCAATTCACAGATGGTTGGATGCTATGAAGTGCACTATGAGGCGGAGGATTTTCAAGGAAATCACTATGAGACTTGGTTGACCGTGATTGTGGAAGGGGGGGCGACATGAGCCAAACAGAAAATTGGATGAGCAAGGTGAGTATGCGGGGGCTGTGTGTGGATCTGCTACGCAATCTATGGATGATTGTGTTGGCCGCAATCACCATGTGGTGTGCCTCTACGGGACTACACAACCTTACCTACCAGCCCACCTATACTTCCTCGGCCACCCTGGTCATTGGAGTGAAAGGAGATAGCAGTATCTATTCCTCTCTGTCTTTGGCCTCGCAGATGGCAGAGGTGTTTGGCCAGGTTTTTCAAAGTGATGCCCTTCGTGAGAGAATTGCCACTGATGTGGGAGCGGATGTGCAGGGTGAAATCAGCTGCTCTCTGGTGACTCAAACCAACTTGCTGGTGGTTAAGGCCACCAGCGCACGGCCAAGACAGGCGTACGTCTACCTTAATTCAGCCCTGGAACACTATGAAGGGGTGTCTGATCAGATATTTTCTAATGCGGAACTTCAAATCGTTCAGGAGCCAGATGTTCCGCTCGCCCCATCTAACACCTCGTGGTTCCTAAAATATCAGGGAATACTTATGGTTGTAGGGGCAGTGGGGATGGCGTTCCTTATTACATTGTGTTATATTGCTCGATTTACTGTGAAAACGACGGAGGCTGCTCGCATCCAGTTGGATGGACCGATTCAGGGAACGATACCCTTTGAACGAAGAAATGTGGTCCTAGGGAAAAAGCGGAATAAGAAGGCTTTTTTGCTCAATTCCCCTGAGGTGAGTATGAATTTTGCTGAGGCCATGAGAAATATCGGAACCCGGCTGGAGCGTCACCTGCGACACCATGGATACCAGGTTCTTCTGGTGACTAGTGTAGCGGAAAACGAAGGAAAATCGACCACTGCAGCTAACCTAGCTTTGGCACTGGCGGAAAAACAAAAACGGGTGTTGCTGGTGGATGCTGATCTGCGAAAACCTTCCCAGTACAAGGTGTTTGAGGTCCGAAGAGATGACACGGTATCTTTTTCCCGGGTGTTGGAGGGAGAAAAAGACTGGAAAGATATCGTCGGATATAGCCGTAAGAGTGGCCTTTGGATGCTCTTCCAGTTTTTGCAGGCGAAAGATCCCGGAGGTGCACTCAGGGAAGGACGTATGCGGGAACTTCTGACGGAGTGGAAGAAACAAATGGACTATATCATTGTGGACTGTGCCCCCATTTCAGCAGCTGCGGATGCGGAAATCTGGATGGCGGCTGTGGATTCGGTGCTTCTGGTGGTGAGAGAGGACTGGGCGGATGTACGGTATATCAATGATGGAGTGGATGTTGTTCGACAAAATCACACGGATTTCTCTGGTTTTATACTGAATGCATTCCATAAAGAGTGGTCCTCCAAGCACTACGGTTATCAATACGAAAAATATGGAACATATTCCAATGAAGACGGGGCTGAGGATGGTGGAGAGGGTCTGAAATATGGAAGAAATAAAAGATGAGATCCAGGGGCGATACGATGACGCAGAAATCGACCTGTTACAACTATTGTTGGACATGGGAAAACATTTTCGACACTTATGGTGGCTGTGTGTGCTTTTGATTTTAGGAAGTGCGGTGCTAGTGACGGGTGTGCTCTTCGTTTTGCGAAGCCCAATGTACCAAAGTAGTGCTAGTTTTACCGTGGCAACGGGGGAGGAAAGTGGAAGTTATAGCTTTTACTATGACAGCGGAACAGCTGACCAGTTGTCTATGACATTTCCTTATATTTTGGAGAGTGGGTACTTCCGCAGCGTATTGTTGGAACATCTGGGGACAAATAACTTGAATGGAACCATTACAGCGGAGACGATTTCGGGCTCCAATGTGGTGACCATGAAGGTGCAAAGTTCTAGTCCACAAGATGCGTACGCGATCTTGACGACTGCGATTGAAATCTATCCAGAAGCGGCCCACTTTGTGTTAGGAGATATTAGTTTTTCCATGCTGACACAGCCTCAGATTCCCAGTGAGCCGTATAATCGGCCCAGCATAGGGAAAAGCTGTTTGCTTGGAGCTGGCCTGGGAATGTTGCTTTCAATGGCGATTTTGTTATTGTTGGCAATCTTTCGCAAAAATGTGTGCGCGAAGGAAGAGATGAGGAAGATCACCAGTATGCGGTGTCTGGCCATGCTCCCTCGGGTGCATGTAAAGGCACGGACAAAAAAACGTACAATGCAGCTCTCTTTTCTTAATCCATCTCTGCCCCACGGTTATACGGAAAGTATCCGTGTGCTGAAAAATCGAGTTGTGAAGGCAATGGAGTCCAAAAATCAAAAGGTGCTATTGGTTACCAGTACGGTTCCTGGGGAAGGAAAATCCGTAACAGCGGTAAATCTGGCTGGACAATTGGCCATAGACGGTGCCCGAGTTCTCTTGGTAGATGGTGATTTGAGAAAACAGCAGGATGGGCAACTTCTAAACCTTACGGCTGAGTATGGATTGATGGAGGCATGTGAAGAGTCGGATATGGCAGCTGTGTGGAAGGGGATTGAACGAAACAGCGCTACATTGCAAAAGAGTGGTCTGCTGTTTTTGGGAGGAGGAAAAGTGTTGCACCAGCCGGCAGTACTACTCAATAGCTCAGAACTGAAACGCTGCATGCAGTCCTTGCGAGCAGAGGTGGATTATATTATAATTGATAGCCCACCCTGTGGAATGTTTCAAGATACGGCCATTCTGGCTGAATACGTGGATAGCGTCTTGTATCTTGTGGGCTATGATCGCCTGCCTGCCAGTGCGATTCGGGAAGGTATTCACGCATTGGGCGGACAACTGGCTACTTTTCTGGGATATGCATTTAACTCATGCCCTGAGAATCGAGGGGGGGACGGCTATGGATATGGGAAATATGGATATGGCCGTTATGGAATGTATGGATATAGTGGCAGGAAAGAAAGATGATTCAGGCGAATATACGAGGGAAGGGTATTTTGGTGATTGAGGGGCCGACATTATGAGAAAAAGTGCCATGGAAATAAATCGGGATACTCGGGATTTGTTTCTTCGGATGGTAGGAGATTTTGCGCTAGACAGAAAAAGCGTTTATCCAGACTGTTCCGGCGAATTGGAGGGCCTGCTTTATCTAGCGCATATCCATAGTCTTGAACCTGTTGTGTACTACATGCTTCGGGAACAACGGAAGCAGTTGATGGAGCAGAAGCCAGAATTGTTTCAGCACATGCAAAGAGCGTATCATTCTGCTGTGTATATGTCAGTGACTCAGGAGGCCAGCAGAACGGAAATAGAAGAAACCTTCGAGAAAGCGAGTATCAAGTTAGTGTTCTTTAAGGGAGCGCAGCTGCGAGAGCTGTATCCCGTGCCGGAACTGCGTACCATGGGAGATATGGACTGCCTGATTCGACGGGAGGACAGGCCTAAGGCACATCAACTGATGCTTCAACTAGGGTATGAGTGTCAGGTGGACGCAGGGCCGGTGTGGATGTACAATAGAAATGGCATTGTGATTGAGATGCATACGCGAGTCGCTGCAAAGGACATCGGTAATGGAGTCGATTACGAGTCTTTCTTCTCGGATGCTATGGAACACGTGGTGAAAAAGGATGGGGAGTTGTGTCTGGGAAAGGAGTATCATCTCTGCTATCTGATTTATCACATTGCTAAACACCTGTGTTCTACGGGAGCAGGGGTGAGGATGATTGGTGATATTGCAGCAACTTTGCGCTTCTACGGCGATACCATGGATTGGGAGGGGCTTAAATGTTTGTTGGAAGCGTCTCATCTGCATGAAACGGCGTTGGCAATCTATGGGCTGTGCCACAAGTGGTTTGGAGTGGAACCTCCCGAGCAATACAGTGGCTCAGAGTTAGTGCTGAAAGACTTAGAGGCATATATTGTAGGGGGAGGCGTCTTTGGCTTTGAAACGCACGACCTTGGAGATGTTTACCGGAGGAATGCGTTTCGAGGAAAAGCTGGAAATAGTGGTGATAGGTACCGCCTCAAAATGATGAAGGACTATTTTTTCCCTCCAGGCGCCTATCTTGTGAAGTATTTTCCTTTGGCGGAAAAGCGTAGATGGCTGTTGCCTGTGGCCTGGATGTGCCGCTGTTGGGCAGGCCTGTTTCGTCGAAAAGATCATTCTGTGGCGACTATACGCTCTATGACACGAGGAGATGCGGAACTCAGCTATCGGGAAGTACTCATGCTTAAGGAAATAGGATTATGAAGAGGAATGCTCTATAATACGAAATCTGGAGTATCGACAGTTTTTGCCTCCATCATAAAACAAAAATCCTCTGTCGCTATCTGGGAGTATAAGCAAAAAACTCTGTGGTATTACCGCAGAGTTTTTTGCTCTTTCTGAGCTAAAAACGAATGGCAAAATGTATATTCAGTGCAATTGCTGTGAAATTGTGCAGTTTGTCGAATCGCTCTTTTGAAACAGACGAAGTGTTGTGGGAGTGTACAATAAATGGAACGGGGATGGCAAGAATTTCTACAGACCGGGGAGTGAGGGGTGTATTGTAAAAAGAGAAGGGATAAGGTAGAATAAACTGTGTATACCCTGTGATATGCTAATAAAAAATATAATGATATCGCACAGGGATCATGGTAGAAAATGAGAGAGTGCATTTTGCGCTTAGATCAAAAGGAGCGTTGAAGATCGTGGAGCCTTTTAAGAAAAAAGTGTGGCTTTCTACCCCTACTATGCATGGAGAAGAGTTGCGCTACATAACAGAAGCATATGAGAGCAATTGGATGTCTACGGTGGGTGAGAATATCAATGAAGTGGAGCGCATGACCTGTGAAAAGGTGGGATGCAAATACGCAGTGGCATTGTCTGCGGGGACCGCTGCCCTGCACCTGTCCGTGAAGCTGGCGGGTGTGAAGCCCGGTGATAAGGTGTTTTGCTCTGATATGACTTTTGGCGCTACGGTCAACCCAGTGGTGTACGAGGGTGGCGAGCCGGTGTTTATTGACACTGAGCGTGATACTTGGAACATGGACCCGGTGGCCCTGGAGAAAGCCTTTGAGCTATATCCTGAGGTCAAAGTAGTGGTGCTGGTACATCTGTATGGTACACCCGCTAAAGTGGATCAGATTCGTGCCATTTGTGACAAACATGGCGCGGTGCTCATTGAAGATGCTGCTGAGTCGCTGGGAGCTACATACAAAGGGCATCAAACAGGTACCTTTGGTTCCTATCGAGCCATTTCCTTCAACGGGAATAAAATCATAACTGGTTCCTCCGGTGGTATGCTACTCACCGATGATGTGCATGCCGCAAACAAGGCACGTAAGTGGTCCACTCAGAGCCGTGAGAATGCCCCGTGGTACCAGCATGAGGAGCTTGGGTATAACTACCGCATGAGCAACGTAATTGCCGGTGTAGTACGTGGACAGTACCCTCATCTGGAAGAACACATTGCCCAGAAGAAGGCCATCTACATGCGGTACAAAGAGGGGTTCAAAGATTTGCCTGTGACCATGAACCCCTACGATGAAGCCAATAGCGAGCCCAACTTCTGGTTGTCCTGTCTGCTCATCAACCAGGAGGCCATGTGCCGTCAGGTGCGAGGGGAGCAGGAGGCTCTGTATATTAGCGAGCCGGGGAAGAGCTGCCCCACTGAGATTTTGGAGAAGTTGGCCCAGTACAACGCAGAGGGACGCCCCATTTGGAAGCCCATGCATATGCAGCCCATTTACCGGATGCATGCTTTTGTCACCCGTGAGGGTAACGGCCGCGCAAGCACCAATGCGTACATCGCTGGAGGCGGTGTTGATGTGGGTATGGATATTTTTGAGCGTGGTCTGTGCTTGCCCAGTGATAATAAGATGACCGAGGAAGAGCAGAATCGGGTTATCGAGATTGTGAAAAGTTGTTTTTGTTAAGTAGAGGAGATCGGAGAAAATGGTACAGACAAAGCACAAGCCCTATGGTATCTATGAGCGTTTCTTTAAACGTGCGCTGGATGTGTTTTGCTCCCTGTTGGCAATTGTGGTATTTTGGTGGTTATTTGTCATCGTTGCTGTTTTGGTGCGAGTGAAGCTAGGAAGCCCGGTGTTGTTTACACAAGATCGTCCTGGCAAGGATGAGAAGATTTTCAAGCTGTACAAGTTCCGGACTATGACAGATGACCGGGACGAGAACGGGAATCTACTGCCCGATGATGTGCGTTTAACCAAGTTCGGGCGTCTTCTGCGTTCTACCAGCTTGGATGAACTGCCTGAAGTGTTCAACATCCTAAAGGGGGATATGTCCATCATCGGGCCCCGGCCTCTATTGGTGAGCTATCTTCCGTACTATACGGAGAAAGAACGGCATCGCCACGATGTCAGACCTGGGTTGACTGGCTGGGCCCAGATAAACGGGAGAAATGTCACAGGGTGGGATCAGCGCTTGCAGCAGGATTTGGATTATGTAAATCATTGTAGTTTTATTATGGATGTAAAGATTGTATTGATGACTGTACTTAAAGTTGTGAAGCGGTCTGATATATTGGTTGGAAATCAGATTCCAGCAGGAAGGTTGGATGTAGCTCGAAGAGGGGCGGAGAAAGAAGATATGGAGATGAAACGATGAGAGTTTCACTGAGAAAATTTTGCAAGGAAGACGTACCCAATAAAGTAGAATGGATCAATGACTGTAAGAACAATCAGTATCTTCACTATGATTTGCCGCTGGAAGAGGAAAAAACAATGCAGTGGTTTTTGAAAAACAAAGACCGAACAGATCGCTATGATGCAATTGTTGAATATGATGGGATGGCGGTGGGCTTGATTGGTCTACTATCAATTGGTGGTGGAAAAGCGGAATACTATGTTACGATTGGAAAACAATCATGCAAGGGAAAGGGAATTGCTACACAGGCATCTCGACTTTTGCTCGAATATGCCTTCGGTCAACTTGGGTTGAGAGAGGTGTACTTGTATACAGAGGTAGATAATATTTCTGCGCAAAAGTTATTTGAACGTTGTGGTTTCGTAAGATGCGGCATTGAGAAGGATTCCGCTATAAATCGAGGCCGACCTGTCGATCGATACTATTACGTGATAACAGAAGATCGGATGAAAGAGGTTTTTAGATAGTATGACACCGCTATATTGGATGTGCAGGCATAGGAACAATGAGATTTTTATAAAGCGTGATGATTTGCTTCCGTTTTGTTTCGGGGGGAATAAAGCACGAAAGGCACAGAAATTTTTTGAGGAAATTAACCAGGGGGCTAATGATTGCGTGGTTACATACGGGAGTAGTAGCTCTAACCACTGCAGAGTTGTGTCCAATATGGCTGCAAGCAGGGGACTGAAGTGCTATGTCATTGGGCCCAAAGAGGCTTCAAAGCCCACATATAACAGTAAGATGATGGATATGTTCGGGGCAGAGATTACTGTGGTACCAGTAAAGGATGTCCATGATACGATAGAGGCAAAGCTGCAAATGCTTCGGAGCAACGGCAGAAACCCCTACTTTATTCCTGGGGGTGGACATGGAAATCTTGGAACCCAGGCATATGTGGACTGTTATGAAGAGATTCGAGCGTGGGAAAAGAAACATGGAGTTTTTTTTGACTATGTCTTCTTGGCCAGTGGGACAGGTGCTACCCAAGCGGGATTGGTGTGCGGACAACTTATGCACGGAGATAAACGGAAAATTGTAGGGATTAGTGTAGCGCGTAAGTGCCCATATGGACGAAATATAGTGCTGGAGAGCATTTCTGATTATATGAAGCAAAAATCTCTTCCAATCAGGCAAGATAGGATTGAGACATGTACGGTATTCGATGATGGATACATTGGAGACGGATATGGGAATGCCTGCAAGGCAATTTACAAGACTATTAATCTATGTCTAATTAAGTATGGAGTCCCGTTAGATCATACGTACACCGGTAAGGCATTTTACGGGATGCTGGAATTTATAAAAAAGCACGAGATTGAAAATAAAAATGTGCTATTTCTTCATACTGGAGGCACACCGTTGTTCTTTGATGATTTAAAATGAATTGTTTAGGGGGATTTGATACAGTGAATATTCTAATTTTAAGTGCCGGAACCAGAAACAAAATTGTTCAATATTTTAAAGAAACGCTTGATGGAAAAGGTAAGGTGGTTGCCACCGACATGAGCAACTTGGCACCGGCAGTCTATGAAGCCGATAAGTTTTATCAAGTCCCCCGCATGACAGAGCCTGGTTATATTGATGTGATTTTTGACATTTGCCGAAAGGAGAGAATTGATGCAGTTCTCAGTCTCATTGATCCGGAACTATCCCTGTTGGCAAAGCATCAACAAGAGTTTTCGGAGATGGGAGTGACTGTGATTGGTTCTTCTTATGAACTGTGCGAGCGGTCATTGGACAAAATGGAAATGTACCGTTGGCTCAAGGAACATGGGTATCTCTGCGCTAAGAGCTACGATGATAGGGAATCTTTTTATCAGGATGTGGCTAAAGGTCGGATTTCCTACCCTGTGTTTGTAAAACCGATACGTGGAAGTGCGTCCATAGCGATCAGCAAGGTGGAAGATCAGGAGACCGTTGATTTGCTGTTTTCGCACGACGACAATCTGATGATTCAAGAATATCTGGAAGGTCAGGAAATCGGTGCAGATGTCTACATAGATATGAACAGTGGAGAAGTTGTATCTATTTTTACCAAGAAAAAATTGGTGATGCGTGCAGGGGAAACGGATAAATCCGTATCATTTAAGGATGAAAAACTTTTTGCACTCATAGAACAATTTGTCAAAGAGGCAGGATACCGAGGGCAAATCGACATTGACATCTTTGAGATTGAAGGAGAATACTACATTTCCGAGGTAAATCCACGATTTGGTGGTGGGTATCCGCATGCCTATGAGTGTGGGTGCAATCATATGAAGCTCATTGTAAACAATTTGAGCGGCATAGCAAATGCAAATGCTATTGGAAAGTACTCAGAGAATGTTTACATGATGAAGTATAACGAGATTCTGGTTAAATAAAACGAATGGATGGGCTGTCAATTAAACAGAATGAATGTCGAATGACTTTGTTGTTGCTTCTATGAGGAGTTGCAAGTAATGTGATTTTGACGAGCAAACGATCATGCCCCCAAAGGGAGATGTTACTATGAAAAAAATATGCTATGTGACGACAGTGCCGGGAACATTGAGGTCGTTTGTGTTGCCAACCGCTAAATATCTCCATGAACAGGCAGGGTTTGATATTTCCTTTGTGTGTGATGACAACGAAGAATTTGCAAAATTGCTACCGGAGTACGTCCATTACTTTCCTGTGTCGATGAAGCGTGGGATAAGCCTAGGCGGACTGAAGGCAATGAACGAGATGCGAAAACTTTTTAAGAAAGAAAAGTTTGATTTGGTACAGTATTCAACGCCGAATGCATCTTGTTACGCTTCGCTGGCATCGTGGATGGCTAAAACACCTGTGAGGCTTTACTGCCAATGGGGATTAGCGTATGTAGGCTTTTCTGGAGTGAAAAGAAAAATATTCAAAGGCATAGAGAAAATGGTGTGTACGCTATCTACATGGATAGAGCCGGATAGCTTTGGAAACCTAGAATTTTCTCATGAAGAACGGTTGTATTCTCAAAATAAGGGTTCAGTAATTTGGAATGGCAGCGCTAGCGGCGTCAATCTGAATAAGTTTGACGTAAAGAAGAAAAACGAGTGGAGAGAAGCGATAAGAAAGCAGTATTCGATTCCCATGGATGCCACTGTTTTTCTGTTTGTGGGAAGGATAACGCGAGACAAGGGGATCGATGAACTGCTTGCTGCCACAAAGAAACTGATGGAACAGTCTGATCGTGCATATTTGCTCATGGTGGGAAGCAAAGAAAATGTAGCATCATTACAGCAAGATTTATACGAATGGTCTCAGTATGCAAGTCGAGTGATTTATTGTGGATACACAAATGTTGTAGAACAGTACGTAGCTAGCAGCGATGTGTACGTTTTACCAAGCTATCGGGAAGGGTTTGGAAGTGCGGTTATTGAAGCAGAAGCTATGGGGGTGCCGGTGATAGTGAGTGATATTCCCGGCCCAACAGATGCAATGAAACGGGATATTACGGGGCTTATTGTAGAGAAAGGCGATAGTGAATCTTTATACAGTGCGATGTGGAAATTACATACGGATAAAGAACTAAGAGAAAGATTGGGCGAGAATGCGTACAAGTTTGCTACGGAAAATTTTGAGCAACAAGAGCTGTGTAGAAAAATTTTAGAGGATCGGAAGCGTTTGTTGAATCTGAAGTAAAAAGATACTGGCTTGAAAGGAAGATTGCGAGTGCCAAGAGTTTCAATTATCATGGGTATTTATAACTGTGGCAAGACTTTGGGCGAGGCAATAGATTCGCTCCTTGCACAAACCTACACAGATTGGAAACTTATTATGTGTGATGACGGCTCTGTGGATGATACGTATTCGGTTGCGCAGCGGTATGTACAGCAATACCCCGATAAGATGGTTTTGTTGAGAAACGAGAAAAATATGGGGTTAAACTATACGCTTAATCACTGTTTGTCTGTGGCCGATGGGGAATTGATTGCTCGTATGGATGGAGACGATATCTCCGTGCCAGAGCGTTTTGAGCGGGAAGTGGAATTTCTGGATGCTCATCCTAAATATGCGATAGTAAGTTCATGTATGCACTACTTTGATGGAGAGGGGATTTTTCGTACCGGGGTAGGTAGGGGAGAGCCATCTCTAGAGAGCATTGCTCGAGCAACTCCGTTTTGCCATGCACCTTGTATGGTGAGAGCGGAGGCCTATCAAGCTGTAAACGGCTATGCTGTAGATGAAAAACGGCTTCGTGTGGAAGATTGGGACCTGTGGGTGCGCATGTACGAACTTGGGTATCGGGGATATATGCTAGATGATCCGTTATATATGATGCGCGATGACAGGAATGCTTTTGCTAGGAGGAAGTTTAGGTATCGAATTAACGAGGCTCGAGTAACTATGTCAGCCGTAAAAAAATTGAAGTTGTCTAAGAAAAACTATATTTGGGTGCTACGCCCTATTATAGTCGGTCTGTTACCAAAGTTTATATATGATCGACTACATCGCTTCAAACTGAATTGAGTTATATAATATAGAAAGTGTTTATCGTGATAGGGGTGCAAGTGAAATGATACCCAAGATAATCCATTATTGTTGGTTTGGACGGGGGGAGAAGTCCAAACTGGCTGAAAAATGTATAGCTAGTTGGAAAAAATACTGTCCTGACTATCAAATCATTGAATGGAATGAAGATAATTTTGATATTAAGGCACATGATTATGCAAAGTCTTGCTATGAACAGGGGAAATGGGCGTTTTTGAGTGATTATGTTCGCTTAATTGTTGTTGAACAACAAGGAGGAATTTATTTTGACACAGATGTGGAGTTGCTGAGAAATCCAGATGATTTATTAGACCATGAAGCCTTTTACGGCTTTGAAAATAACACCAATATAAATACAGGACAGGGGTTCGGGGCGGAAGCACATCATATTACATTGCGAGCAATGGTAGAGCAATATATGAAATTACAACGTACCGAAGAGGGTACGTATCCGTGTATCATATGTCCCCAACTAAACACCCAAGCACTTGTTCCATTGGGGTTGGAATTGAATGGGCAACGGCAGAGCGTTTGCGGCGCAGAAATTTATCCGGTGGAGTATTTCAACCCTTATGAAAGTGCTACAGGACAACTCAATAAGACGCGTAATACGGTGTCAGTTCATTGGTATTCTAAAAGTTGGATGAGCAAAGGGATGATTTTACGTTCTGTGCTAACAAGACCGTTTCACCGTGTGTTTGGTGTAAAGTGTTTTGATAGACTGAAGTATCTGGGGAGAGAAAAGCGTGGGAATTAGAACGATTGTTAAAAGAATTATATTTCGACTACGGGGGGAATACACCGTAGAACAATTAAAAAAAATGGGGCTTAAAGTAGGGAAGAACTTTAATCCTCAACTAGGATTTGAATTAGACCCATCTCACTGTTGGCTGATTGAAATAGGAAATAACGTAACATTTGGCCCCCATGTCCAAGTCTTGGCACATGATGCCAGTACATGTATGCACATTGGATATGCTAGAATTGGAAGAGTTACCATAGGCGACAATGTATTCATTGGGGCAGGGAGTGTTGTACTTCCTGGCGTGACAATAGGTAGTAATTCCGTGATTGGCGCGGGAAGTGTTGTAAGCAAATCGGTCCCCAATGGGGTTGTGGCTGTAGGAAATCCTGCTAAGCCGACACAAAAAATTGAAGCGTTTCAGGAAAAACATAAAAAGGCTATGAAGATATGTCCTGTATATGGGGAAGAGTACACATTGCGCGGTAAAATTACTGGGGACATGAAACAACGGCAGTGTTTGGAACTAGAAGAGTCGTGTGGCTATATCAGATAGCAAATGTGTACGAGGTGGACTTATGAAGATAACAGTGTTTACTCCAACATATAATCGTTGTCATCTATTGCCTAGGTTATATGATAGTCTGCGTACTCAGACATGTTGTGATTTTGAGTGGATAGTTGTGGATGATGGGTCGACAGATGATACGAAGAAGTATATACATGAAATTAGCCGAGAAAGCCAGTTTCCTCTGAAATATATCTATCAAAAGAACTCAGGTAAATATCGAGCACATAATGCTGCGGTACAGATAGCTGATGGGGAATTGTTTATTTGTGTAGATTCTGATGATATGCTTTCAAAGAATGCCATAGAGACGATTTTGCTCTATGAAAAACAGCTGAAAGAACAAGATTGTGGCTTTGTAGCTATGAAAATAAATGAACAAGGACGTCCTTTATGCACAGATGTCAGCAACAAATTGCCACATGTTGGCTTGTATGCGCTGAATGCGACTTATGGGATTCAAGGTGAATTTTCTCTCGTTTTTAGAACAGAGCTCCTGAGAAAAAATTTATATCCTGTCATAGAAAATGAGAAGTTTTTAGGGGAATGTGTCTTATATGATCGGTTTGAGCTAAAGGGATATACATTTTGCCCGCTTCCGGCAGTGTTGACTATATGTGAATACCAAGAAGATGGACTTACGAGCCAAATTTACTCATCATTATTAAAAAATCCGACTGGATACCAAATCTTCCATATGCAGCGAATTGATTTAGTGAAGACGTGGAAAGAGAGAGTTAGACACTCTATTCAGTATGAGGCTTTTCGATGTATTAGTCATAATATGGGCTATCGTTATCATGGAAAATATAAATGGTTGGTGATGTTAGCGCACATTCCCGGAGTTATGGGAGCTCAGTATTACAAGAAAAAGTGTTCGAGTTAACAGTTGCGGGTAAAAGGAGATTGCAATGGTAATCAGAGGGTTGAAACAATGGATGATTGTCCCCATTATGATTTTGGTGTGGCTGCTATCCTTGGTATATGGTTCTGGAATCGGACAGGCGTATGACGTTTACGGGAAAGCAAAATTATTGGTACTTGCATTAGCAGTATACCAATTACTTATTCGGAGACGAGTTCGCTATGTTAAAAAAGATATTTTTTTAGTAATAGCATATCTGTTTTTTTCAACCTTGATTACAAGTGTACTATATGCTCATAACACATTGGATTTTCTTTGGATGTATATACTAATGGCGCTGATTGGTCTTATGCCAGTAGAAGAGGGGCCAATGATGGTGGTTTCTGTGGCATATGGTGCTTTAGGTATGTTGGTTTTGCTTATCTATAACTACGGTACAGTATTTAGCGGTTGGAATGAAAATTCCATTGCCATGATTGGATTCTTCAGCTTTTGTGTCATGATTGTAGGATTTAATCGAGTGCGCGATTTTCGTGTTCTGATATGCCTTTTGGTGTATGCAGCGATGTATTTTGTGCTATTGGAAGTTCTGAATTCCAGAGGAAGTGTGTTATTTGCAATTGTACTACTTCTGGGTATATTTAGACTCCTACCATTTCAAAGATGGTTTAAAAACAAAAGGAAAATTCTTGTTATTATGTTAATTCCGCTTTTTATAGCAATTTTTGTTGTTTTAATTCGTAATGCAGGAATTGTTGATAAACTGGAGTTATGGAGTTATGAAACCTTCAATAAACCAATCTTTAATGGAAGAGACGAATTATGGTATCAAGGTTTTACGGACTGGATGAAGCATCTTGTATTTGGAAATGGAAATTTGTCTGCTGCGAACTGGCATAATTCAGCTGTGACGATGTTAGTGGGTGGTGGTGTTGTAGGATATTTCATCTGGCTGATAAAGACAGGAGATATTTTGGCTCGCGGGTGTCCTTGGATCAGGGATGGTATTGTATTTGGATTAATGGTTGGAATTTTGGGAATTTGGCTCCAACAAACAGTGGAGCTTGGCCTAGTTGCCAACCAGGCCAATGCGATACCTTATGCCATGATGGGACTGTTGCTTGGCAGAGTAAGAACACTGGAGGAAAAAAATAGTGGAATGTAAGATTTCTATTATTGTCCCTGTATATAATAGTTCAAAATATTTGCGAAGTTGTATCGATTCTATCTTGAAACAGTCGCTATCAGACTGGGAATTGATACTCGTCAACGATGGCTCAACAGATGATAGCGGTGAAATATGTGATGAGTATGCTGGGAGATACCCCGCAATTCGTGTGATACACAAAGAAAATGCAGGTGTTAGTGCGGCGAGAAATACGGGGCTAGCAGAAGCGACGGGAGAGTATATTGGATTTGTAGACTCAGATGATACAATTCGACCTGAGATGTACGAAGAGATGTACAAAGTAGCAATATTGAATCATTCAGAGATTGTTATGTGTGATGCAATAACAGTGTTTCCCGATGGTAGAACAGAGCCAGACACAATTACACAGTTGCCGAAATCTTGTGCTTTAGAGAGAAAAGATTGGACGCCAATGTTGCTTAAGGAGATGGCTGGGTCGGCATGCCGATGTATATATCAGAGAGCATTGGTTGAAAAACATCAAGTTTCCTTTCCAACTTCTCTAAAGTTTTCTGAAGATAGGATCTTTAATCTCTATCTAATGGGTTATGCCGCTAAATTGTTCTACATTAAGAAAGGGTTTTATAACCGATTGGTGTGGGAGGGGAGCGCAGTTCATCGATTCCATGCCGATTACTATGAACATATAAAAAAGGCAGGACAAGCTACTAAGCGGGCTATAGAAGCGGTATGGAATGTGGAGAGTAAAGATTATGAAAAGGTTTATGTAGAGCAACTTGTGGGTGGAGCAATAGGGGCGATAAATAATTATTTCTATACTACATCGCAGATGTCGTTCAGAGTGCGGTATAGAGCGATTAAGAGGATATGCTTTGACGATGAGTTACAAAAAGTTTTAAGGAAAAGTAATAGAAAAGATGTTCGAATGACACTGCTATCTCACAAATTTGTGTTTATTCTGTGTATTTGCGCCATAGTTGCAAATAAAAAAAACAGGAGATGAAAGAATGGACAAAAGTTCGTTGTTCAATAAAAATTGGGGTTGAGATGGAATCGATTAGTTCGAAAAATATGGGTTGATCCAAGAAATAGAAGACGGCTAAGAAATAGAGAATTTACAATATTGTGTAACAACTGCAATGCGGGAGTAATCACACATGATCTTGGGCAACAGTTTTGTTCGCCAACGGTCAATTTGTTCTTCTATGAGGATCACTTTTTGAGATTTTGTGAAAATTTAGAGTATTATTTAGCGCAAGAACTAGTTGAATGTAAAAATCCGTCCTATGTCCCAGATGTTGAGTATCCTATATGTAATTTGGGAGACTTGGAATTACATTTTTTGCACTATAAGTCTTTCGATGAGGCGTATGACACATGGAATCGACGAAAAAGAAGAATTAATAGAGAAAATATTTTTGTGATGTGGACATTTTTAGGAGGAACAGATATTAAATTAATGGAACGTTTTGATAAGTTGTCTTTCAAAAATAAGGTGGCGTTTACGGAGAAAGAGTTCCATCGGGTTAGTTCTGCGTTCTGTATCAAAGGTTACCCAGAGGGATTAGGAGTACTGACGCTTTTTGATAATCTTTTTGGGCGAAGGGTAATAGATCAATTTGATTACGTTAGCTGGCTAAATGATGGAACTTTAAAGAGGATGTAGTATTTGGAATATATAAGTACTGTGTGTTATTAGGAAATGGTGGTTGAGTTTATGCCAAAAGTGAGTGTATTAATGCCGGTTTACAATGCGCAGAAGTATCTCAGAGAAGCAATTGAGAGCATATTGAACCAGACATTTACGGATTTCGAGTTTATCATTATTGATGATGGTTCTAGTGACCACTCACAAGAAATTGTGAAGAGCTACTTTGACTCGAGAATTCGGTTTTATATAAATGCGCAGAATATGGGTGTGGCAGCTACACTCAATCGGGGACTAGAACTTGCAACGGGAGAGTATGTTGCTCGGATGGATTCCGATGATATTTCGCTTCCCGAACGCTTTGAAAAGCAAGTATCCTATATGGATACACATCAGAAAGTAGCGGTGTGTGCAACAGGAGTTCGTTTATTTGGGGCACAGAATGGAGAGAGAGTTTTCTCTGCAACGAATGCTCAACTAAAGGTTGATTTGCTCTTTAATAATTGCTTTGCACACCCTACGGTCATGATGCGCAGAAGTGTGGTTGGAGGTAAGTGCAAATATAATGAAGCGTTTAGTGCGATGGAAGACTATGCTTTGTGGGTGGAAGTATCTAGGGAGTATGAACTGGCAGCCATAGAAGAGGTTTTGGTGATGTATAGGGTTCATCAGTCACAGGTGACACAGAATCAGCCCAAGGATTATTTGGAACAGGAGAAGTTGCTGAAATATAAGTTGCTCAGTGAGCTAGGAATGGCTAATGAAAAAAATGTAGCTACATTGGTGTCCCAGAGAGGAGCGCTCTCTTCGAGCGAAAAACGTGACTACATCTCACTGCTTACGGCAATAGTTAAGTCCAATTGCAACAAGAGTATATATGATGAGAGATGCTTGAGAAATACAGTGGCTTCGATCATCACAGGAATATTGGGTACATTTCCCATCCAGGAAGCCGCTAAGTTGGCTCATGCTAATGGGATAAATGGGACTAAATACGCCTTAGAGAGGATTATGAGGGGAGCGATATATCGTGCTCAAAAGGATATAAAGCGCGTTACACTGAGAATACGCCTTCGGAATAAAAACTTTACGATCATTTCCAATAACTGTTGGGGTGGTTTTATTTATCAAAAATATGGTCTAGAGTATCGGACCCCGACAATAGGATTGTATTTTTTGGGAGATGACTATGTGAAGTTTTGTGCCAGCTTAGATGAATACTTATCAAGACAGCTAACATTTATTCCTTGGGAGAGCAGCCGTTTTTATCCAGAGTTAAAGAATGTCAAACCATATCCTGTTGGGAAATTGGGAGACATTGAGGTATATTTTATGCACTATCACTCTGAGAAAGAAGCTCGTGAAAAGTGGGAACGCAGGAAGTCACGTATTAACAAAGAGCGAATTCTGTTTAAACTGTCGCAACGGGAATGCTGTAGCAAAGAGGATGTAGAGAAGTTCATGGCATTGCCCTATAAGAATAAGATTTGCTTTGCCTACGATAAAGTGCCTGGTGCAATTTATGTGCCAGAATTGCGTGGTTTTTCCGGTGACGAACAACCTATAGTTACACCATATTTGGATGATTTAGAACTATTGAATGGACTGAAATAATATGCCTAAAGTGTCAATTGTGATTCCAATTTATAATGTAAAGGATTATATGTCTGCATCTGTACAATCGGCAGTAGACCAGACAGAGCCAGAAATAGAAATTATTCTGGTAGATGATGGGTCGACGGATGGAAGTCAACGGTTATGTGACCAATATGCCGAGATGGACTCACGCATTACAGTTATACACAAGGTCAACGGGGGGTTGTCTTCGGCTAGAAATGCAGGTGTTGCTGCAGCAAAAGCTCCGTATATATTGTTGTTGGACGGAGACGACTATTTGCATGAGCGAGCGGTTGAGAGACTTCTAGAGGTATCATTGCTATACCCATCAGATATTGTACAGTTCCAATATACGGAGGTACCAGAGGTTGTCAAACTTCCGGATCTGATGGAAGTGAAAGTAGAAGTTCAAGCAAATACGGCTGAAGAAGCTTTTCGATATCTATATCGATGGGGAGGAGTGTGCGCTTCGGGATGTACTAAGCTATTTCGAAAAAAACTTCTAGAGAAGATTCCTTTCGAATCAATTCGACATGAAGATGAGATGTGGTGCACAAGGGCGTTTCCAAACGATCTCACTATTACATATATTCCAGACGTCTTGTACGGGTATGTTATGCGTCCTGGTAGTATTATTCATAGTCAGTTTAATCGCAGTAGGATGGATGATGTGTTGAAGGTAAAAGAAGAGCGCTTGAAAACACTTTCGATGTTGGGTTTTTCGAAGGTTGAGGCACTGGAGTGGAATCAATTATTTACTACAATATTTGTTCTGTACAGGGAAGCAAAACAAGCAGATGATAAAAAGAGCCAAGATGATATTGCTGTATACTTGAGACGAACAATAAAACTGTGTAAAAATGGGATTCGAGGAAGAATGAAAGTTTTTTACTATATTTCTCGGCTAAACGTACAGATTGCTCTGGAGATCTATTCGCTTTACTGGAGTATTCGCCGTTAATGAGCTATGGATAGGAGAGTATATGAAGGGAAATACAAAAGCCATTACACTGAATATGATTGCAAACATTCTGTCATTTGGGGTAAGCCTGGTCATTAGCTTCTTTTTGACACCTTATATTACAAAAACGGTTGGTGTAGAGGCATATGGTTTAGTAGGATTAGCAAATAGTTTTACTAACTACATTACGATCATTACAGCTGCCATAAATTCCATGGCAAGTAGATTTATTATCATTGAGCTACATCGCAAGGACACAAAAAAAGCAAATATATATTTTAGTTCTGTGTTAATTGCTAATGTTGTGATTGCTATTGTGGTCGTTGCTGTAGCAATTCCGTTGGTATACAACATTCAGATGCTCAATATCTCAGACAACTTATTGTTTGATGCACGGGTGACTTTTGCGGTTATTATTGCAAGTTTCCTTATCAACCTGGTAGGAGCCTTTTATGGTATTGTGCTGTATGCCAAAAACATGATTTGGAAGGGGGCCCTAAGGACTCTTGAATCTAACGTAATCCGGGTATTACTTATTGTGGTGTTTTTTTCTCTGCTTACTGAGAAAAGGATATATTACGTGTCTATAGCAACTGCCGTAGCCGGAGTGTACTGTATCGCTTTCAACGTATATTACACACGACAATATACCCCCGAGTTAAAGCCGTACCGAGCATGCTTTTCTCTGTCAGCAATTAAAGAGTTGATTTCGGCAGGTGTCTGGAACTCCATAACTCGTTTAAGCCAGATACTCCTTGATGGACTAGATTTGATGTTGAGCAACGTGTTTATTAATGGTGTAATGACGGGTAATGTGTCTATTGGGAAAACGTTACCATCTTTATATACTTCTGTGGTTGCTTTACTATCCGATTCCTTTTACCCTTCTTTTCTGGAATATTACTCTAAGGGAGATAGGGATAAGCTGTTACACTCAATTAAAAACGCAATTAATGTACTTTCGTCTATTTCGGGTGTTTGTCTTTCTCTGCTTTTTGTGTATTCAAAAGTGTTCTATACGTTGTGGGTGCCCGGAACAGATGCAGATTTGTTACGGAACATTACGCTTCTCAGTGCAGGCACTGTATTTATTAGTGGGTGTATTTATTGCTTATATAGTATTTTTAGTATCACAAATAAGATTCGAAACAACTCCATTGCACTTTTAGTAACAGGTGTGTTGAGTATTTTTACTACATTCTTATTTTTGAAGTTTACGGATGCAGGAGTATATGCAATTGTAGGTGTGAGCTCTGCATATGGAATATTGAGGAACTTAACATTTACCCCAATCTATGCGGCAAAGTGCCTTGAAATAAATAAGTTTACTTTCTACCCTGTGATTTTAAAAAACGTGCTCAACTGTGCGCTTTTGTGTGCGATGAATTATATTATTAGTATAATAATTATGCCTGATACATGGCTGCAATTAATTTTTTGCGGATTTGTAGGCCTGGTATTGGGAAGTGCGTCGACGGTATTAGTGGTCTTAGGCAAAAATGAAACAATAGAAATAATTGAAAAAGTATTTAAAAGTAGGAGAAGGTAGTATGCGCGAAAGCGGTAGCAAGCATGCCTATTTAATAATGGCTCATGGGAACTTTAATATACTAAAAGTGCTTATGAAGTTGCTGGATGATCCGCGAAATGATATTTATCTGAGCATTGATAGAAAAGCGGGGGTAATTTCAAAAGATGAGTTTCGAATAGTATGTCAGTATTCACAAGTGTATTTCGTTCCCAAACGATTAAATGTGAAATGGGGAAAGTCATCGCAGGTACATAATGAAATGCAATTGCTTGAAATGGCTTCCCAACAATATTATGAATACTACCATCTTCTTTCTGGTGTTGATTTACCCCTGAAGATGCAAGGTGAAATCCATAACTTTTTTAACAGTCAAAATAAAGAGTTTCTTTTCTTTGAAGATCAACACTCGCTTTGGGATTATCAGCGCTTAAGCATATTTCGGTGGCCAAAGTGGTTAGATATTCGCATTCAGGCTAAACTAAATATACTTCAAACTAAGTTGAAGGTGGACCGAATAAGAAAGTATAAAATGCAGTTTTATAAGGGGTATAACTGGTGCTCCTTAACTCACGAAGCTGTGCGATATCTAGTAGAACGGAAAAAGTGGATTCATAAATTGTGCTGGTCCACTTCCTGCGCGGATGAGTGCTATAAACAATTTCTGCTAGGAAATTCTAAATTTATGGAGCGCATGTATCGTAACGGAGGAGGTAAAACAGATGACATGAGGGAAATTGATTGGGTTAGACGTGTAGGTGACTCACCACATATATATACAATGTAAGATTATGAACATTTGAAAGCTTCAGATAGGATGTTTGCTCGCAAATTTGACGAGAAAACAGATTACAATATAGTGGTTGAGTTGGAAAATTATCTTCTAAACAAAAATCAGGAAAGGCGTGACAAGGAAAATGAGAATAGGGATCGTAACCGTATATGAGTCGACAACGAACCTTGGATCCTACCTGCAGGCATATGCGCTGAAAAAGTCATTGGAAAACATGGGACATGAGGTTTTTATGGTCCAGAATGTACCTACCATGAAGTCCGCCAAGGAATGTGCATTGAAGTTAAATCCAAAGCGACAAATATTTCTTAGATTAAAAAGAACGGGGCATTTCATATCAGATGTAAAAAAACTGAACTTGCTCTATAAAGATGATATTCCCAATGCCAATCTAGATTGTTTGATTTACGGAAGTGACGAAATCTGGAACTTAGATAATCCATATTTCTGCAATGAACTGTTTTATGGTGGACATGTTGAGAATATTACTCGAATTGCATACGCTGTAAGCGCAGGCGCGGTGAGTGATACAACTATCGATAATCATCCGGAATTTGGCGCTAACATTCAGAAATATGAGAAAATCATGGTTAGAGATGAACGGACGCATCGGCTGGTAAAGGATTTGACAGGATATGAATGTGAATATGTCTGTGATCCAACTATCTTGCTACCATTAGAATATATGAAAAAGGCTGTGCGACGACCAAGGGATAAGTACATTGCTGTGTATACGTACGGCGTTGACCAGCCAGTCATAGATATAATTCAGGCGTTTGCACGAAAAAAAAATCTTAAGGTTGTCTCTGTATTTTTTTGGCATCCTTGGGCGGATCAGGTGGTAGAGTGCTCCCCCCTACAGTTCTCTGAGGTGCTTGCAGGGGCTGAGTATGTATTTACCACCACATTTCATGGTGCCATTTTTACGTTACTTAATCATAAGAAATGCTGTATTCTTCCGCTCAGAGAAAAAGTTAAGGATGTTGTGGAACGGTTACATCAGGATGAGCACTTGATCGAATCTGAGTGTACAAAAGAAATGTTCTTTGAGGTTATGGAAAGACCCTTCGATAGCGAGAAATTTGAAATCAGAGTGAAGGAATTTCGCAGTACTTCACTGCAGAAGTTAGAAGGTGCATTAAAATGCTTGGAAAAATAAAACAAACTGTATATCGGTGTTTAGGCATTGAACAAACGAGATACCTAAATTTTTTGTACCGATATGACATGAAAAACTATCTTCACTATTCCTGTATGAGTGAAGAAAATCGAGAAGCTATGGCGACAGAAATTCGCATTTTATCACATACGATCGAGAAGGCGATGTCTTTACCAGACTGCAGACTAGGATTTGGAAAGGCCAAGATAACCAGACTGATTGAATTATGCGAAGCGTATGGAAGTAAGGCGGAAATCAAGGACCCACAAGCGCTTAAACTTGCGAATTCTGTGATACACGAATATTTGAAATTTAATACTAGAAACGGATATGAAATTACTTTCCTGCCTGAGAAATACATGAGAAATAGCACTGAAGACGACATTGCTTCGGGTGTTATGTATGTCCAGGCAAAGGATAAGACCGATTTCGAAACTATTGCAAAAAGTAGACATAGTGTTAGGTATTATTCAGACCGAGAGATTGATATTAACGATATTAGGCGTGCAGTGGAAATTGCCCAAACTGCTCCAAGTGCGTGTAATCGTCAGTCGGTGCATGTGTATGCGTGTGTTGACAAAGATAAAATAGGACAGATTATGGAGATGCATGGTGGAGTAAGAGGGTTTGGAACACCAGGAGTCATTTTTGCAATTGCAGGTAATTTGAATTTATATCAAGGAGAATATGAGAGGAACACAGTATTTGTTGATGGTGGCATTTTTGTGATGAATATGCTGTATGCCTTAGAAGCTGTGGGAATGGTATCGTGCCCGATTATTTGGGGTTCTGAGCCTACAAATGATGACAAGCTAATAGATATTTTAGGAATATCACGGTCTCATAAGGTTGTATCACTTATTATGGCGGGGTACCCTGTGCAACCAGAGTATCGGGTGGCGGTCTCTGCGAAGAGAGAGTTACACGATATTTTACATGTGGTGTGATGCAAGACTAGTTCGGCGGATACTTTTGTAGAAGTTGTTTTGAGGGACAATAAAATCCTACATTAAAAAATTTGTATAAATCAGTCGTTAGAGAATAAATAGAACAGGTATATTTTTCGAATTGAAAAAAGACACGAACTATGATACACTTTCGGTTCGTGGAGGTTGTATGGATAGGCATGGGAAAGTAGGGTTTTATATAGGTGACAACTCTATGAAAAAGATTGAAATTAATCCAATAACGGACCTGCATACTCATATTTTGCCAAAAATGGATGATGGAAGTCAGGATGTGAATACCTCGATAGCGCTGCTGCACCTCCTCTGGGAACAGGGGGTACACACAGTGTGTGCCACCTCTCACTATTATGCTCATCAAGAACGTGTTGAGCAGTTTCTGCAGCGTAGGCGCCAAGCGGTATTTGCGCTGGGCGATGCACTGGGAGAAGCGGGGGTGGAGGAGTATCCCTCTATCCGCTTAGGGGCTGAGGTAGCCTATTTTCCTGGCATTTCTCAGTGTCCGAAGTTGGAACAGCTGTGCTTGGGCGGTACTCGGACGCTGCTGTTGGAACTCTCATATACCCAATGGACCCCACAGCAAGTGGAGGAAGTGGCCAGCCTCAGTTTGGATCGAGGCTATCAGGTGATTCTGGCCCATCCAGAGCGTTTTTCCCATATGCGCAGTTACTGGAATGATATGGAGCGGCTGATGTCCTTACCCCTTGCGCTCCAAATCAATGCAGATTCCCTGATCCACTGGAGAAGTCGAAAAGTGGCCTTGGAGTTGTTAAACAGCACGCAATACCCCTTGCTGGCCAGTGACTGCCATAACTTGACTTCACGTCCACCCAGATTGGAGAAAGCCCGCCTTGTAGTAAGCAAAAAGCTTGGAGTAGACATTCTGACCCGTATAGACGAAACGGCGCTTCGTTTCACACAACCAACTGGAGGATAAAGCTAGGAGGCTGAGATATGAAGACACGCCAAAGAATTTCGCGGAAAGATAAATTACGAGCTGTCATTGTCGTAGTGGTCTCATTTGCTCTAATAGGTTTGGGAATATTGGCACTACAGAGGTGGCAAGAGTATCAGCAGATGCAAACAACACCGGCAGACGAGAGCAACCATAAGGCCCTGGAGTATCAGGGAACTACTTATGTAGCACGAGAGGGAATTGAATCGTACCTGTTTATGGGCGTTGATGTGGAGGGGCCAGCCAAGGGCAGCAAAAGCTACATTGGCGGAGGGCAGGCAGATGTACAATTGCTGCTTGTGGTTGACCGTTTCAATCGCACTTGGCAGGTGCTTCAAATCAACCGAGATAGCATGGTCGAGGTACCTGTCCTAGGCGTGAACGGGAAAGAGGTGGGTACAGAATACCAGCAAATTGCCTTGGCTCACTCCTACGGAGATGGTTTGGAGACAAGTTGCGAGAACAATGTGACTGCAGTGTCTAGAATGCTTCAAAACCAGACCATTCAAGGATATGTGGCATTGAATATGGATGCCATTTCGATTATCAATGATCAGGTGGGCGGGGTAGAAGTCACGGTATTAGATGACTTTTCCCAGCTGGACCCATCCCTCGTAAAGGAGCAGACCGTGACCTTAACTGGAACCCAGGCTTTGACGTATATACGAGGACGTCAAGGTGTAGGAGATGAGACCAATCTATCTCGTATGGCTCGGCAGGAACAATACCTAAACGCATTGTATTCGAAGTTAGCGGGGCTCAGTACAGATGTTGCCGTAAAAACGTTCCAGGCAGTGGACGATTATATGGTCACAGATATGAATGACCAATGGTTGAAATTGATGGACCGCTTAGAAGAATATACAAAATTAGAACCACTTGCCATTGACGGAGAGAGTTACTTGGATGAGCAAGGCTCTACGGCATATCAGCTCGATGAGGACAGTCTAAAACAGGTGATGATACAGCTGTTTTATGAACCGACGTCCAAAGTAGATGAATAGAAAAGGAGTGTAGATATGGAGCATAAAGAGACCGTAAATGCACCGCAGCTGAATCAGGCAGTGGTGGATGACGGAGGAGAAATTGATCTGGTAGAGATTTTCTACCTATTCTGGGGACATGCCATTCAAATCATACTGTGTGCCATCTTAGGCGGTTTGTTAGCATTTGGTTATACCCGTTTTTTAGTGACCCCGCTATACCAGGCGGAAGCGAAGCTGTATATGGTGTCCGCTTCTGCGGGATCTATGATTAGCATTTCGGATCTACAATTGGGAAGCCAGTTGACCTCAGACTACCAGCAGTTGATGGTTAGTCGCCCGCTATTGGAAGATGTGATTGACTCCTTGGATTTAAATATGGGCTATGGTGCGCTCAAGAGAATGATTTCTGTGAGCAATCCAACAGATACCCGAATCTTGAGAGTGACAGTTACCAGCAGTGATCCAAAATTAAGTTGCGATATTGCTAACGAGCTGGCGGACCAAGCGGTCGTCTACTTGCCCCGGGTTATGGAATGCGATGAGCCCAATGTGGTAGAGCGGGCCGTCATTCCCGGTGGGGCCTCCAGCCCCAATTATGCCCGCAATGTGTTCCTTGGTGTGGCGGCAGGCATTGTGATTTGTTGTGCAGTGATTTTGATTCGATTCTTGGTGAACGACACATTTGTTACAGCCGATGACTTGGCACGTCGATTTGGAATTCAGCCGCTGGCATCCATTCCTGAGGCCGATTTGGGTGCCTTCAACAAGCGGTTGAAGCAAAAGAAGTAAGGAGGGAATTGCGTGAAACAGCTTACCATCAATCAGCTGCCACAGCTTCCCTTTGATGTGGCAGAGTCTGTCAATCAACTCCGTGTGAATCTCGGATTTTGCGGAAAAGAAATCAAAGCCATCATGATTACCAGCAGTACTCCGGATGAGGGAAAAAGTTTTGTCTCCGTGAATCTATGGCAGCAGATGGCGCATGTAGGAAATCGAACGCTGCTCATTGACTGTGACTTGCGTAATTCCGAGATGCGCACCCGCTATGGCATCGGTGGCGATGACAAGGTTTTAGGGCTGGTGCACTACCTTGCTGGCCAGGTAGAGTTGGAAGACATTATTTATCAGACGGATGTGTCCGGAGGATTCATCATTCCAGTGGCTACCCATATAGCAAACCCCTCCTTGCTTCTGGAGGGGGAGCGCTTTGAAAAGCTGATGGCCTATTGCCGGGATAACTTTGACTATATCGTTGTGGACACCCCGCCTATCATGAATGTGGCGGACAGCTTAAATATTGCAACGCATTGCGATGGCACTGTTCTGGTCGTGCGCAGCGGAGTGACCTCTCGCCGTTTGGTGGAAAACTCCATTCAGATGCTGCAAAAGACCTCTACGCCTCTGCTGGGGACCGTGTTGAACCGTGTGAATACCAACCGGAAGGCGTATCGCTATTATTACAAACGCTATTATAACAAGTATGGTTATTACGGGGGCAAGTAAAATCCCCCAAAGCAGTAATGAACCATGGTACATAAAGTAAGGAGGAACTTACATGCGTAAGAACAGAATAATGGGGGCCGCTTTGGGAGTTTTCATGGCGGCCAGTGTAGCTTCTTCGGCCTTTGCAGCTTGGGCTCCCAGCAAGACTCAGCAGGAGATCATTTCTGCCAGCGGTGTTGCCAACATCGGTGGGAATCAACCCACCATTACTACGATTGTGGGTGGCGGAAAAGTTCCCGAGGGATATCCTGTCACTTCGAGCGGAAATTTGATTCTCTCTCAGGTCTCTGATCCTGTGGTTTTGATTACGCCTCTGTCTTTGACTCAACTGGGTAACCAAGGAGTCGGCGAGGGACTGGCCTACAAAGATAAGGCTGGTCTGGAGACTGAGAGTGGTCTGACTTATGCAGCCAATGCCAAGACAAACCTCGTGTATCAGACTGGGGTGAATGCTCAGGATACCACTGAGTTTTTGTCCAAGTTCCCAGGAGACGTGAAGGGAGCCATGGAAGCTTTGATCGCCCAGAAAATCGAAGCCAAGCGCACTGAGCTGGAACGGCAGAAGGCTGAGGCGGAAGCCGATGGAGACGAGGAGGCTGTGGCTGCCATTGAAAAGCAGTTGGCAGTTTTGGAGAACCCTGACTATGCCAGCGTGAACAACTATTCTCCTCTGGCGGTCTTTGATGTGTCTGCCAGTGCTGCTCTGCTGGAGCAGATGCAGGAGGGTGACACTGTGGATGTCACCTTCGAGCTCAATGGTGTAAATCAGAGCAGCGATCTGGTTGCGTTGCACTTTATGGGCGATATTGAGGATTGTGATGCCACGCTTGAGATGGTAAACACTGATTTTGATAACGCCGTGGTGGACTTTGATGTGGAAGTGCTGGATGTTGCGGTGGATGACGGAAAGGCTACCATCACCCTGTCTTCTTTCTCTCCTGTGATGTTGATGACCCGCGTGGAGACAGAGGAAGGGGCCCAACCCAGTCAGGAGCCCCAGGCGACGCAGCAGCCGGAAGAGAAGCCTCAGCCTGAGGAGAGTGGAAACATCCTGCCTTGGGTGATTGGTGGAGCTGTGGTTGTCATTGCTGTGATTCTCTTCGTCGTGGCAAAGACCAAGAAGAAGACCCCCGTAGAGAAGTGATGAACTGATACGTCCTGTCCCCGGTTTCCTGGCATGTGAAACCGGGGACAGTTATGTACAGATCATATTGTCAATAGAAAATCAGGGCGAAGAATTCCAAAGAGAGGAGTGCAACTCTTGAGATTAAAGATGACCTGGAAGATTCTCATCATTATGTTGGTGGATACACTGATCATGGTGAGCAGCTATGCCTTGGCGCTGTTAATACGGTTTGATTTTCAATGGTCACAGATACCGATGACCTATGTCCGTAGCTGGGCACCTTGTCTGATTGTGCAGTTGATTGTCACTGCAATCGTATTTTTCTGGCGAAGGATGTACCATTACATTTGGCGCACGGTAAATGCCTATGATGTCATTCGTATGTGTGTGTCGGTTATACTGGCGTTTGCGTTGTCTAACCTGTGCTGTATGTTTTTGAACTTATCGCTGCCCAAAAGTGTCTGGGTGATGATTTTTGTGTTTCAGCTGTGCGGGTTGGTTGGAGTGCGATGTGTGTTGCGCCTCTGGACTGTGGTGCACCACTCCTATGGGAAAAGACATAGGGGCGAGGAGCGAATTATGCTCATCGGGGCAGGAGAGTCTGGCCGTATGCTCTCGCGTGAATTACGGACAAGTGCCCAGGTACAGGGACGGTTGTGTTGCGTGATTGATGATAACCCTCAGTTGCATGGAAAGTATTTGGATGGTGTACGTATTGTGGGCGGTCGAGATCAGATTGAGAATGCGGCCAAGCGGTACAATATCACACAGATTCTCTTTGCCATTCCTACCATCCAGCAGGAAGAGAAAGCGGCTATTTTGAATATCTGTAAAATGACGGGTTGTCGGCTCCGAGTACTTCCTGGTCTCTATCAGTTGCTCAATGGAGAGGTCAGCCTTTCGGCTGTGAAGGATGTTCAGGTGGAAGATCTGCTGGGACGCTCTCCGGTGCAGTTGAACAAGGCTGTGGTGTCCGACTTCCTGGAGGAAAAGGTGGTTATGGTTACCGGTGGCGGCGGCTCCATCGGCAGTGAGTTGTGCCGACAGATTGCCACCTGTCATCCCCGGCGGCTTATTATCCTGGACATCTATGAAAATAATGCTTACGACATCCAGCAGGAGTTGAAGCGGACCTATGGGCCCAAATTGGACTTGTATGTAGAGATTTGTTCCATACGAGATAAGAAGCGTGTCTATCAGATTTTTGAGCAGTATCGCCCGGATGTGGTGTTCCATGCGGCAGCACATAAACACGTGCCCCTGATGGAGGATTGCCCGGACGAGGCCATCAAGAACAATATTTTTGGTACTTATCATGTGGTGCGCGCTGCTGAGAAGTATGGCGTGAAGAAATTTGTCATGATCTCCACGGATAAAGCTGTGAACCCCACCAATTTGATGGGGGCTACCAAGCGGTTCTGTGAGATGATTTTGCAGAGCCGCCGAGGCGGCAGTACCGAGTTCTGTGCGGTGCGCTTTGGCAACGTTCTGGGCTCCAATGGTTCTGTGATTCCGCTTTTTAAGCGGCAGATTGCCAACGGTGGTCCGGTGACCATCACGGATAAGCGAATCATCCGATATTTTATGACCATTCCTGAGGCGGCTATGCTGGTGTTGGAAGCTGGAGCCATGGCCAAGCAGAGCCAAATTTTTGTGCTGGACATGGGGCAACCGGTGAAGATTCTCACACTGGCGGAAAACCTCATTCGACTGTCTGGACTGGAGCCGTACAAGGACATTGAGATCAAGGAGATTGGACTGCGTCCCGGCGAAAAGCTCTATGAGGAACTGTTGATGCAAAGTGAGCACCTATTGACTACAGCGAACGAGAAAATCTTTGTGGAGGAGCAGCAGGTGATTCCCCAGCGGGATATCATGTGCGGACTGATTTCTCTGGATAACTTCGTATCTGCCCAGCGGCCCAAGGACGAGCTGATTGCTCTGATGCGCTACTTGGTGCCTACCTTCCGGGACCCCGACGAGGTAAACCGGGAGGCAGTGGAGCGTCTGGAAGGTGCTCATGAGAAGCAGGCTGTCCGTGCATAACCTCAATATCCGGCACCCAAAGATGTGGCTGGGAGTGTGCATGGCCCTCGGTGTGGCGACACTCTTGATATGGGGAAACTCTATGCGCACCTCTACCCAGTCTGCCCAACAGAGCGGCTCGCTTCTGGCGTTCTTGACGCCATGGCTGACGGCTCTGGGGATTCAGGCGGAGGGATTCCACACCATTTTACGCAAGTTGGCCCACTTCTCTGAGTACGGCCTGCTGGGTGTTCTGTGGACGTTTGAGCTGTGGCTAGGTCCTCACAGGGGAAAGGGAAGGGGGACGATGGAGCGCCTGAGCCTTTGTATGCTCACGGCCTTTCTGGATGAGACCATTCAACTGTTTGTGCCAGGACGAAGCGGAGAAATTCGGGACGTGTGGATCGACACAGCGGGTGCATGGACGGGTATTGTGATGACAACGTGTCTTGTATGTATCGCAATGAAATTCCGAAATAGAAATAAGAAAATATGAGAAAATACCGCCCTACTGCCAATAGAGGCAGTGGAGCGGTATTTTACGTTTCATTTGTCTGTGACTACTGTCATTTTGACAAAGGGAGGAACATCATACCACAATATGTTTGTTGACAGTGTTGGGTATAGCATGATACTATCACTATGAATTTATGCGAAAGGGAGAGAAGTCTATGAAACAAAAGGGGTGGAAGATCGTTCTATCTTCTGTGCTGGCATGTAGTATGCTCATGCCCTATGCGATGGGCGTGCGTACCATGGCTGCTGCGCCAGAGAGTCAGCTAAAAGATCACTGGAGTTTTGATTCTCTGACCAGTGATGCAGGAGAGCACACGACGGCCACACTGGAAGGTGACAGCGTGAGTGTTGTGGACAGCGGAAATCCGGTGTTTGGGAATGTGCTTCGATTTGGAGGGGGTACCGACAACTATCTGAAGCTGCAAGATTACATCAACACGGGAAAGGGACAAGTTTCCTTTTCAATGTGGTATCGGTACGATAAGACCATTACAGGGGATAAGGAGTCTGCATCTACCGTGCTGCTTCAGCACGAGGGGAGTGGGCGTTCTCTGTTGACCCTGCGCTCCAATGGCCAGTACCACACGTACATCAACGGAAAAGATGTGCTCTCTCAGAAGTCGGTGTCCAAGGGAGAGTGGCAGCACATCACGGTCACCTTTGACCAAGAGAGTAAGAAGGTAAAGTTCTATATCAACGGTGTTTTGGACAGTGAGCAAGCGCTGGGTGACAGCACCGTGGATCAGTTGCTGACGCTTCGTCTGGGCGCCCATAAAAACGCAGGCAACACGGATCCTCATCCTATGCGGGGAGATGTAGACGAGTTCTATGTATACGAAAAGGTGCTTAGTGATGCAGAGGCCCTGGCAGTGTACGAAGATAAGGCTGTGGAGCTGTACCGGGCGGAGTTGCAGACTGCTGTGGAGGAGGCCCAGGCCCTCTATGACAGCCATGCTCTGCCCGATGACCACGAATGTGCCGTGGAGCTGGCTCAGGCCATTGCGGCGGCGACAGAGGCCACAACCCTGGAACAGATGAAGCAGGCTTATGAGACGCTGCAAAATGCCGTAGCGGCATACCAGGCGGCTGTCCCACTGAACCTGACGGTCAACCTGGACCAGGTGAACCGAGTCATTGATGCAGATTCCATTTTTGGTATTAATCACCGCTATGCGTTCAATGGTTATGGTACCTTTGATTCTGAGACGATGCAGATGAAAGAGGAGTTTACCCAGCTGTACATGAATGCGGGTTTTGGCTCCATCCGTTATCCCGGTGGAACCATTTCCAATCTGTTCAACTGGAAAACCACCCTGGGACCGAAAGAAGACCGCAAGGACCAGATCCACGGCTTCTATAATAATCCGGGGCAGGGAGGTATTGAGCCCAACTTTGGCATTGCAGAGATTGCAGACTTTGCCGACCAGGTGGACTCCGAGATCGTCTATGTGTACAGCTTGGGCCGCGGCAATGCGCAGGATGCAGCCGACCTGGTGGAGTACCTGAATGCAGAGGTGGGTACCAATCCCAACGGAGGCATTGACTGGGCTCAGGTGCGTGCGGATAACGGACACCCGGAGCCCTATCACGTGCGCTATTTTGAGATTGGAAATGAGATGCAGCAGGCTTTTGGCCAGGCTGCTGACGGAACGTCTTCCCAGGGTTATTGGACCGATTATGTGGCCGGTGGAGCAGAGAAGGCCTACACCGAGGGCGGAACCGCCACGTTCACTCAGAGATACACAGTGGATGAGGAGAATTGGAACAAGGTGGCCTCTCAGTCCGATGGAAGCGCCAATCTGGTACGCTTTTTGCGGTATGCCAACCTCAACCCCGGTATGCTGGATGAAAATGGGGAGATTGTAGATGACCCCAGCTTCCGGGCCATGAATGATGGAGTGCGGGTCTATGTGGGGACCGACGGGAACCTGACGGAATGGACTGTGGTGGACAGCTTGGAGAACTCCGGGCCTGAGGACACCCACTGTGTAGTGAACTACGCCAACGGCTCTATCCTGTTCGGTGATGGCGTTCACGGCAAGATTCCCTCCAAGGGCCAGAACATCTATGCCACCTACAGCGTGGACCGAGAGGGATTCCTTGATGTGTCCAAGGCCATCAAAGAGACCACCCAGAAGATCAATGAGGCGGAGGGCACAGACTACCAGGCCAACGTATATACCAGCTTTGAATCCAAGGGCTTTATCAATCGCATGAACAGCCTGGGGGCCAACGAGTGGTACGATGGCATGACTATCCACCCCTATTCCGGCACCGTGTCTGGTGGCAGCGATGCCAATGCCTTCTATGACAACGCCATGAAGAAGGCAGAGAATGTGGGCATCCAGCACGTGCAGGACTATGTGGACATGCTGCCGGAGGGAAAGGTGCCTGTGATCAGCGAGTTTGGCATCTTCCGGAACACGGAAGCTCAGGTGCGATCCCAGACCCATGCCCTGTACATTGCCAAGGTGATGATGGAGTATGTGAAGCTGGGTAGCCCCTATATCCAGAAGCACTGCCTGGCAGACTGGTATAGTTCTGGGGCAGACTCCCTGGGGCCCACCCAGCAGGCGGTGATTCAGGTGGTAGCCCAAGAGGGGGCTGACACCTCCACAGGCGAGGGTGAGTTCCGTTTCTTCTCCACTCCGTCTGCCCATGTGTTTGAGATGCTCAACGCTGGCTTCGGTGATCAGGTGGTGGAGGCCCAGGTGGCGAATGCTCCTACGCTGTCCAACGGTGTGACGGCCATTTCTACCCTGGCTAGCAAGGACGAGGCTGGAAACGTGTACATCGCAGTGGTCAATGTGGACCGTGAGAAGGACTACAGCGTGCAGCTGAATATCCCTGGCATGGATCTGTCTGGCCGCACCGTAGAGATTCAGACCCTGGCCTCTAAGGGCATTGCCGATGAGAATACCCTGGAGAATCCCGACAACGTATCCATCGAGACGACTCAGATGGTCATGGGGGACAACCCTGTGGTGGAGCTTCCCAAGCACTCCTTTGTGGTGATGAAGGTGATGGCACCTCAGCCTGAGACCTACACCGTGACTGTAAACACCCAGGGCCAAGGCACCGCCTCTGCCTCTGTAGAGACTGCCACGGCTGGTACTACCGTCACCCTGACGGCCCAGGCTGCCCAGGGCTGGCACTTTGTGGAGTGGAAGAGTGACGATGTTACTGTTTCCAACAACGCCTTCCTGATGCCGGAGCAGGCGGTGACTGTAACTGCTGTGTTTGCCCAGGATAGCCAGCCCGGCGATGTGGACAAGACTCTGTTGGAGAAGACCATCGTCTACGCTGAGACGCTGGACACCACCGGTGTCACCGACTCCGCTGTGGTTGCTTTCCAGAAGGCGCTGGCCGAGGCCAAGACCGTGATGGCCGACACCAATGCCACCCAGGAGCAGGTGAATGCCGCTTGGGACAACTTGCTGGAGGGCATTTGGGTTCTGGGCCTCACCCAGGGCGACAAGACCCTGCTGGAGCAGCTCATCACCAAGGCCGATGACATGATGGCTGAGGCCGACAAGTATGTGGAGACCAACTGGCAGCAGCTGGTGGACGCTTTGTCCGCTGCCAAGGATGTGGCCGCGGACGGCGACGCCATGGACGAAGATGTCCAGCCCGCCGCAGAGGCCCTGCTGAATGCCATTCTGGCCCAGCGCTTCAAGGCCGACAAGACCATTCTGGAAGACCTCATCAACAAGGCTGAGGACATCAACCTAGAGGGCTATACCGCCGAGTCTGTGGCCACCTTCCGCACGGCTCTGGCCAATGCCCAGGCAGTGATGGCGGATGAGAGCCTCAGCGAGGACGATCAAAGCGTGGTGGAGCAGGCGGTAGCCCAGCTCAGCAATGCCATGGACGGACTCACGGCCCAGGGAGCGTCGGAGCCCAGTGATAAGCCGGATGCCTCCAAACAGCCTGAGGCGACCCAGAAGCCCCAGGTCACAGAGAAGCCCAGCAGTGTGCCCCAGACTGGTGATTCCGCTCACCTGATGTGGTATGTGGCCGCTTTGGCCACCGCTGTGAGCTTGCTGGCAGGGGCTGCTGTGGCCGTGCGCAAGCGTAGAAACTGAACATACAGAAAATAATAGAAACAACCGGAGAGGCCAGCCCGTTTGGGCTGGCCTCTCCGGTTGTGATTTATAAGTGGAATTAAGCCTTATATCCGTTGGGGTTTTGGGACTGCCACTTCCAGGAGGAAGCGCACATCTCTTCAATGCCGTACTGGGCTTTCCAGCCCATCTCGTCCCAGGCCTTCTGGGGGTCTGCGTAGCAGGCGGCAATGTCGCCGGGGCGACGGGGGTCCATGACGTAGGGCAGTTCCTTGCCGCAGGCCTTCTCATAGGCGTGGAGAATGTCCAGCACGCTGTAGCCCTTGCCGGTACCCAGGTTGCACACAAAGAGGCCGCAGTTCTGGGATACCTTTTTAATGGCAGCCACATGGCCCCGGGCCAAATCCACCACATGGATGTAATCCCGGACGCCGGTGCCATCGGGGGTGGGGTAGTCTCCACCAAAGACGTGGAGCTTCTCCAGCTTGCCCACGGCTACCTGGGCGATGTAGGGCACCAGGTTGTTGGGGATGCCGTTGGGGTCCTCGCCGATGAGACCACTTTCATGGGCGCCGATGGGGTTGAAGTAGCGCAACAGAGCCACGTTCAGGGTGGGATCGGCCTTGCAGTAGTCCATGAGAATCTTCTCGATGAACAGCTTGGTGGTACCATAGGGATTGGTGGTGCCGCCGGTGGGGAAGTCCTCACGGATGGGCACCGTGGCGGGATCGCCGTACACGGTGGCGGAGGAGGAGAATACAAAGTTCTTCACGTTGTGGGCCCGCATGGCGTTGAGCAGCACCAGGGTGCTGGTGAGGTTGTTGGTGTAGTATTCCAGGGGCTTGGCAACGCTCTCACCCACGGCCTTGAGACCGGCGAAGTGGATGACCGAATCAATGTCGGGGTACTGGTTGAAGATCTGCTCCACGGCGGCTGCATCACACAGGTCTGCCTCCACAAAGGGAATGGTGGTGCCAGTGATCTGCTCCACGCGGTGAATAGCCTCGGGGCAGGAGTTGACGAAATTGTCCACGACGACAATGTCGTGGCCGGCCTGAATGAGCTCCACACAAGTATGGCTGCCGATATACCCGGCGCCGCCGCTGACGAGAATTGACATGATTGTATGCCCTCCTTTGAATATTGGTGAAAACGGAAACTTACACTGCGTGGCCCTTGGCAATGACCACATCCACCACTTGCTGGGCCAGAGCCTGGCACTGATCGTGGTCAGGGGCCTCCACCATGACCCGAATGAGAGGCTCGGTGCCGGACTCGCGCACCAGAATGCGGCCGGTATCGCCCAAGGTATTGGCCACGGCATCCACCGCAGCCTGTACGTCGGCGTCATCCTGGGCGGTTTTCTTATCGTGGACCCGGACATTGATCAGTACCTGGGGATAGATGGTAACCGGAGCGGCCAATTGGGTCAGAGTTTTGCCCTGGGCCAGCATGGCCTCCATGATCATCAGAGCGGTGAGAATGCCGTCGCCAGTGCGGGCGTGCTGGCTAAAGATGATGTGGCCGGACTGCTCGCCACCCAGGCAGTGGCCATTCTTGACCATATTCTCATAGACGTACTTGTCGCCCACGGCGGTCTTCTCATAGGAGATGCCCACCTCGTCCAGGGCTTTGTACAGACCAAAGTTGGACATGACGGTGGTGACGACGGTGTTGTTGGCCAACTGTCCCAGGCTCTTGAGGTAGCAGCCATAGAGGTACATAATGTGGTCACCGGTGACCACATTGCCGTTCTCATCCACGGCCAGGCAGCGGTCAGCATCGCCGTCAAAGGCAAAGCCCACATCCATGTGGTTTTCCACCACGTAGCGCTGGAGTGCGCCGATATGGGTGGAGCCTGCATCCATATTGATGTTCAGTCCATCGGGATTGGCGTGGATGGTGTGTACCTCAGCGCCCAGAGCCTCGAAAATCTGGGGGGCAAGTTTCCAGGCGCTGCCGTTGGCGCAGTCCAGAGCCACGCGCTTGCCCTGGAAGGAGTGTTGGACCAGGGAGATGAGGTATTGGGCGTACTGCTCTCGGCCAGCCACATCGTCAATGATGCAGCCGATGGCATCGCCGCTGGCCATGGGCAGCTGCTCCAGGATCTCACCATCCAGCATCAGCTTACCGTCCAAATAGTCCTCTACCAGAGAGATGACACCCTCGTCCATCTTCTCGCCGTCTCCATTGATGAGCTTGATGCCGTTGTCATAGAAGGGGTTGTGGGAGGCGCTGATCATCACGCCGCAGTCGTAAGCGCCGTTGCGAGCCATGTAGGACACAGAGGGGGTGGTGGTGACGTGCAGCAGGTGAACATCTGCCCCGGAGGCGGCCATACCAGCGCTGATGGCATACTCCAGCACATAGCTGGAACGGCGGGTGTCCTTGCCCACCACGATGGTGGCACGATGGCCCCGACCATAGTAGTAGCCCAGGAAACGGCCAATCTGATAGGCGTGGTCGGCAGTGAGGCCTACGCCGGCCTTACCGCGGAAACCGTCGGTTCCAAAATATCTTCCCATGAGATTATCCTCGCTTTCTTTATTGGAATGCATCAACCCTGACGCTGGGTGATGTGGTCCTTGTCCTTATAGATACTGCCCTGGGGGATAACGCCCCGGACGCAGCTGGTGGGGTAGACGCTGGTGTGGCGGCCCAGAATGGTGCCGGGATTGAGCACAGAGTTGCAGCCCACCTCCACATAGTCGCCCAACATGGCGCCTACCTTTTTTCGGCCAGTCTCCAGCAGCTCATCTCCCTTGATGACCACTGGGGTCTTGTCGGACTTCACGTTGGAGGTGATGGAGCCAGCACCCATGTGGCTCTTATAGCCCAGAATGGAGTCGCCCACGTAGTTGTAGTGGGGCACCTGAACGCTGTCAAAGAGAATGACGTTTTTCAGTTCCACGGAGTTGCCCACCACGCAGCCTTCGCCAACCAGAGCGGAGCCCCGGATGAAAGCGCCGTGGCGCACCTCGGTGTTGGGGCCGATGATGCAGGGGGAGCCCAGGTAGGCGGAAGGCATCACCTTGGCGGTGCGGTGTACCCATACCTGGGGCTGAGGCTGATCGTATTCCTCCGGGGACAGAGTGCTGCCCAGGGAGAGAATCAGCTGGGAGATTCCCTCCAGTGCCTCCCAGGGATATTCGAATTGCCGCAGATAATCGGCGGCAACGGTATGCGAGAGGTCAAATAGGTCTTGAATTTTTACATCCATGAAATGTACCTCCAATTCTACTTCTTTACATCTTATTAATATAGAGGAAATCCATGAAGTTTTCAATCACTGATTCTATTGAATTTCTTTCCAAACATAACGTGTGAAACTGTCGAATTGCCGGATGAGACACTTCGGCTCAGCTGTAGCGGTATTTGTCAGGTAAAAAAGTGTAGCGGTAATCTATGTAGCTAGAGTAGACTGCGCTGAAAAAATAAGAAGAGAAAAATGAGGCGTGTATCTGGTGAATGTTGAAAAAATCTGTCGATGTGCATAAAAAAACAGACGAAAGCTGTGGTATATTAGTGGTATATTACAAATAAGGGGAATGGGCAAATAATTGAATATTGATGCAATATGTGGTAAAATATAAAAAGTTAAAGCACATTTTGGAAAATTTTATCTGGAGTGAGGGAAGAACGATGAAAAAACGATGGGAACGGTTGATTGCCGCGGTTATGTCTGTGGTGATGGTTCAGACCGTGTGCCCGCCGCAAGCGATGGCATTGGCTGCATCAGAGGTGAAGGAAGCAGCGGAGTATCTGGAAATTGACCAGCTGTTTTCTGCCACGCAATCGGCGGTCACCACCGACTCCCCGGAGAACGTGGAGACCCAGACTAGCGCCGCACTGTTTCAAGACGGAGCGGTGCGCATTTATCATGCCCTTCAGCTGTATGCCATTGGCAGCAATGCGGTGGTGCACAGCGGAGATGCACAGGCGGAGACCTTTGGCACAGGTACGGTGCTCACCGATGAGAATGGTCAGGTCCTGCTCTATGATTCGGATGGCAGCTATCAGCTGATGAACGACATTGCGCTGCCTGAGGGAACGGCATGGACGCTGCCCAGTGGCTTCTCGGGCACCTTCGTGTCAGAAGGGGAGAGCACGGAAGCGCCGTTGTACGATGAGGATACGGATACTATCTACATCTACAACAACTATCAGCTTCTGACACGGGCTGCTGAGGATGAACTGAAGACGGTCCTGTCTGGGGATAACGTGGCGGAGACCTTCGGCCTGGGCCAGGTGGTGTATGCTGGCGACCAGCAGCTGGAGTATACCCAGGAGCATAACTATGTGGTGGCCCAGAGCTTTACCGGAGAGATGCCGGAGCTGAAGGCGGAGGAGATTCTGTCGGAGACGACCCAGAATGCCACCCCGGGTTTGGATGGGCGTGATTATCTGGGCCAGGTAGTCTACTATGAGCCCAGTGATACCAAAAAACAGAATCCCTATATTCTCATTGGTAATGAGCAGCAGTTGCAGGAGATTGGCAAAGACACACAGGTTACGCCCATGTTGTATGTGAAATCTACTGCGACATGGGAACAGTGGGAGAAAACTGGTGAAATTATATTAGGAGTACCTGTATATGACTGGGTCAAAAAGGAAGAAGTGACCTATGTTCCGTATTACCCTGGTGATGCAGATTTTAATTTGAGAGCGGATAAAGACGATGAAAATGAACTTGTATATCTGTATTTTAGAGATGGTGACAACGCTCAAGATTCCTTAATGCATATTGATTATGCTGAGAGCAATCTTGTAAGTAATTTGCTAGGCGGTGTGCTTACAATATTGGATGACATAGTAAGCGGATTGCTAGAGGGGATTCTAGGCAGCATTTTTTGGGATGGAACCAGGAATAAGGAGACTACACATGACATTGTCATTGTTGATAAGGAATACAATGATGTGAATGCTGCCAGTTATGTTTCGGTAAAAAATGCACCTGATGAGTACAAAGGCTTGAAGTATACATCTGATGCCAACTATATTATTTTCCGGGATATCGAGTTGACACCGGCTGCCGATGGTGAAGGGAATTGGACACCTTTGATGTTTCATGGAACCATGATTGGTGCCAAATCTGAAAATGGTGAGAAGATTTGGAATGAAAATGGAATCATTTCAACAAAAACTCCCATCACAATTAGTAATGTAACTGTAGTTGCCAATGAACCATTGCAAGTCGAGAAGCAAAAAGGGTATGGTTTTTTTGCAACGATTTACAGTGAAATGAATAGAGAGAAACTCGGTGAATCGTCCGGCCAAACGGTTGTGTCTAATTTGAGGTTGCAGGATGTGGTTGTAAACACCGATACAAGTGACTATTCGGTGGACAAAAGCCTCCTGGGATTACTGTTGGGACTAGCAGGAGGAGTAACGGGAACGATTCTGGATGGGCTGCTGCAATTACTTGGCTTTAAATTGAATCTTGGTGCAGTGCTAACAGATTTGCTGAGTGTTCATCAAAACGACCCAACTAAATTTGCAACGGGAGGTTTTGCGGGGCGCATCCAGGGCGATGTTTTGGTGGCCAATTGTAGCGTAGAAAATGCCGTTGTGAGCAATATCAATGACTATACAGGTGGATTTGTTGGTTATACAGAGGGTGTGACCAAGTATGACGATGTGTCGGGTTTATTGCAGTTGTTGGTGGATTTGCTGGAGAACGTTTTGAATTTAATCCCAGGGCTTGGTCTGGGAGATCTGGTTACCGTCTTACTAGAAAATGATGTGCCGATTGGCAACCTGATTCCATGTGGATACTATCGACCTCAAATTAATAACTGCTCCGTAACGCTGAGCAAGGGGGACCTTGGAAATGCCGCAAGTGAAGCGAAAGACTACGTGGGCGGTTTTGTAGGCAAGCAAGTAGGCACTGTTATGGACACTTGCACCGTATCCGGTCTGAAAAGCGTAACAGCTAATGATTATGCCGGCGGATTTGCCGGGGCGACGATGGATGCGTTGATTCGGGGCTTGCTGACAGAATTGGGTGGCAATATTTCTTATTCTCCGTCTACGGAAAATACCAACTGTACCGTGCAATCAGTAGTAAACAGTTCGGAAGATGAACAATCCGAGACGGAAGCCACTTTGTGGACGATTACCGGTACCAACTATGTTGGTGGATACACGGGTATGACGGCGAATAGCAATATTGTCAATTCTACCGTCAAGAACCTGGGGGCAGTCACTGCATCTGGTGACTATGCTGCTGGCTTCGTGGGACAAGCTACAGTGGGCTCTGGTGCACTGTCTTTGGGTGAAGATGAAAATACCTTGCTGGGTCAAATAGGAAAATTAACTGGAGATTTGACTGGCATGGAAGGAGCAGTTCTGGAACTGTTCGGAGCTGCACCATCACGTTTTAATAACTGCAAGATTCTAGACTCCACACTGTCCGTTCAAGCCGGGAACTATGCTGGTGGGTTTATCGGACAGGGTGACGGTGTGCAGATCAATCAGGAGGGTGGAACTACCACTCTGAAAAATGTGGCATCTATCACCAGTGCCCAAAACTACTCTGGTGGTTTTGCAGGCCAGTTGATACCCACAAATGCTGGTGGAGCCCTTAACAAGGTGTTGGGAATTGCCGCAATACGAGAGCCTGTTGTTTCTAATGTCGATGTGTGGGGGGCTGATGGAGAATTTGCAGTCACAGCGAATGAAAACTACGCTGGCGGAGCAATTGGTGTAACGGTAGGTGGACAAATTAAAAATGTGACAGTGTCCAACTTGCAGAAAGTTGCAGCAAATGCTGAGAAAGGTATTGCTGGCGGATTTTTGGGAAGCAATAATGCCAGCGGATTGGTAGACGCAGGCGGGTTGAACCTGCTCAACCTGGATATCCTGAAAGTTAGCAATCTACTCAATGTCGTCAACTATCTGCTCACCGACTGCACCAACTGCTATGTGAGCTTTACTGGCAATGCTGCACCCCAGGTCACTGCCGCCAGTGCGGGTGGCTTTGTGGGTGAGATGTACGGTGGCAGTGTCAATAATTCTGACATGACAGACAATCGAGGCGCAGTACGAAATCTTTCTAATGTCCAAGGTACGTATTACGCTGGCGGCTTTGCCGGGAAGATTTGTTCTGGCAATCTGGCAGATGCTAGCGGCGGGATCGAGCTTGCAGGATTAAAAGTAGATGTCACAGGTTTGGCTGGTGTTTTGCAGGGTTATGTGCCCAAAGTCACCTCGGCGGATGTGTCGTCTGCAGAAACTGGGCTGAAGGTACAGGCATTAAAGCAAAAGATGCGGGAGGACAACACAACCGTTGCAGACAAAGATTCCGGTGCCGCAGGTGGATATGCGGGCCTAATGCGGGGCGCTCAGATTACGGACAGTGATGTGAACGCCCTGGCAACCCGAGGAAGCTTTAAAAGTGAAGAAGTTTCCAACAGCGATTGGGCGGTGAAAGCACCCGCCTACGCCGGAGGATATGCGGGTAAAATTGACTTGGGCTCCCTGGCTACGGTGGGTGATAGCGTGTCTCTCCTAGACATTGTTGGCTTGGATGACATACTCTCGGCACTGAGTGTGGTGGAGTCACGTCTGGAGCAGTGTGACGTAACTGGAAAAAGCGGTGGTTTCAATGTAAAGGCATCCAACATTACAGAGAAAAAGACTGTAATGAGTGCCACCGTAGGCTCGGCCGGCGGATTTGCAGGTGAAATCAACGGAGCCTGGCTCAATGGATGTGACGCAGGCAATTATGAGTATATCGAGGGTGTGGTCAGTGCTGGCGGATATGCAGGCACAGTCCAGCCTGGAGATATGGTCAGCTTGCTGGAAGGGCAGACGAACATCCTCGAAATTGTGAATGCAAGTGGTCTGCTCAGTGCATTGAAGACGTTTATTCCTCGCATTTACAACAGCTCGACGGCTGCTGTGCCTTGTGGTGGCTATATCGAGGCCACTGGGACTTCTGTCGATGAGCAGCTGAAGGGCATGGCTGGTGGTTACGTAGGTTACAATCAGGGCGGCCGTATCTGGGGTAATGTTAAGACGGACCCTGCTGATGTATCGGAACAACCAGCCGTTTTGAAGGACCAAAAAACGGCAACGACCCATCGAGTACGTGAAGTTGTCGGCGAAGAGTTTGCTGGTGGTTTTACCGGACTCATGAAGTCTGCCAACTTGGTGGATAGCGGGAGCGTGAAACTGTTGCCTACAGGTGAAGGTGGGGCAGTTGTTAAACTTTCGGTGCCGGTATCTGCACTTGAGGTTGTCTATGCAATCCAGACCAATACCCAGACAACTGGTCCGCTGCGTGGCCTAGACGAGGATACCTGGAAGGCATGGGTAGCCGCAGTGGGTTCCAGCGGTGTGTATGGAGAGGAACTTGTTCAGGCTTCCTATAATGAGTTGGCGGAGTACATTTATGGATACACGGTAACCGCAAAAGCAGAAGATGAAGGAAGCAGTTTGGTTGACGGCGGCGCCGCTGGCGGCTATGTGGGACGCATGGAGGCCGGAGTCATTACCAACGCTTATGCGCAGGATGTCAAAGCCGTCACTGCATTCCGTAGTGCCGGTGGTTTTGCCGGTGAAATGGAAACAGGGGCGGTTGCTAATGTTGGAAGCATAAAGATTGCTGAGATAGATGTCACAGGAAACCTGCCGATTGTAAAATCCTTTGTACCGGTGGTCTATGCCTCGCGTGTAGACGGATATCAATCTGGCATGACGATCAAAACAACCAGTGATACTGAAAACAGTGCCATTGGAAATGCCGGCGGTTTTGTGGGCGTAGCTTATGGCGCTCAACTGTGGCGAGAAATTCCAAAAGATGAAGATTTGGACTTTGTGCGGGTGACGGAGCAAGCCGCTGAAGTTCAGAATCTGAAGTATGTTTACGGCTCTCAGTATGCTGGCGGTTTTGCAGGCCGAATTGACTCCGCAAGTGCAGCAAACGTTGAGGTCGGGTCGGACTCCGGTGTGCTGGACCAGATTCTGGAGCATCTCATTCAATCGGTCACGGGAGATGTTGCCAATTTGCTGTCTGTGCTGGATGCCACAATACCCACAGTGGAGAGTGCATGGGTGAATACTAGAGTGAAAAAGGATGCCAAGGCGTCCATCACCAGAGATGATTTGGAAGCCACCATGGACTTTGCAGTTTTGGATGCCGACCAAGCAGCTGGTGGTTTTGTGGGTATGGCTTGCGGCGCTGTGTTTGGTGAGCGAAATGCTACCACAAAGACGACAGAGGAAATTCCTGATACTGCATTGGTGATTTCTGGTGTGCGTGCGGTGGTCGGCGGTGAACATGCTGGCGGTTTCTTCGGACTGGCAGAAATGGGCGGCGTGGCTCAAATCGCTGAGGGAGGCACTGGCATCCTCAACCTTCTGGTGCTCAATAATGTGGACGTTCTCAACGCCTTCCGCACCTACTTCTACGATTGTTATGTGTTTGGTTCTGCTGAGGGAATGTCGGTCTATGCGCAAACGGACTCCAGTGATGGAGGCGATAGCACAAGTGGCAGTGATGCAAACCAAGTCTATCACAGCGGAAATGCCGGAGGATTCGGCGGCAGCTTGCTCAATGCGACCGTACTGCGTAGTCATGTGAGAAATCTGAAACTGGTCAACGGCCTCAATTATGTGGGCGGCTTTGTGGGCCTTAGTGGTAAGAGTGGCGTCTTGGACCTGGATAAAGCAGAAGTGCTGAAAAATGTGTTGATTGCCGCTGCGGGCCTGATGGACATTTTCGGCTCCCACATGGATGACAGCTCCGTCACCGGTATGGCCAATCAGGTGGGTTACACCTTGGCCAGTAAGGGCGGGAAGGATTGCATTGCCGGCGGTTTCATCGGATATGGTGATCTCTCGCGGGGCAACAACTGCAAAGTAGACCAGCTGAAGCAAGTGTACAGCGATGCCCAAGCCGGTGGCTTTGTGGGCCGTACCAGCTATACCTATCTTGCCAAGATTGACGGCGCCTCCCCAGTACTGCTCAACCCTCTGTTGTATGTGATTAATGAGTTGCTTGATGCACTGTATGTCGGGAAGTTGGAAGATATCGGTGCGATTCAGGTAACAATCCCTGGCTTGGAGAAGGCGTTGGAGCTAAAGGTACTGAGTGATGGCGATGTACTTTCTGTAACACTCTTCGGCTTGAAAATTTCCGTTGCTCTAGTGAAAGACAACGGAGATGGAACTAAGGATGTGGCTCAAATCCATATCGGAGACTCCTATGTGGAGATACCATGTTCGGAGGACGGTATCACCGCAGACAACCTGGAAATCGGTCTGATTAAAGCCAATCGTACCAAAGTGGCTGGCTGTACCATTACTGGTGTCACAAATGGCTACGACGTATTTGGTGGCGGCGCAGGAAATGGTGAGAAAGAGGAGGCTACCGACCCCAATGGCTACGCTGGCGGCTTTGTAGGCTTCAACAATGAGGGCTTGCTGGAGAACAACACCATGATTTATGCTGATACCATTCGTGGTACGGCAAACTTGGTCGGAGCCTTTTCTGGACGTACGGAACTTGAGTCCTCGTATAGTTTTAATACGTTGAAAGAAATTGAAGGTAATAATAACAAATATTCGGTGTACCGTCTCGATAAGTATGGGGATGAATTGAATCGCATACTGCACCAGAGCGGGGAGGCATTGAGCGCAGATTATCAGAAGGAGAAGATAGGAGAGGTGTCTTACCACGTCTATACTGTGGAGCACCGTGGCCCCTCTGAGATTCTCCAGGGAGAAGCTCCATCCTATTTTGAGGCTGCATGGAAAGATGCCGTGCTGAACAGCTCCAAATATGAACAAGCTAAGTTCCCGGCCAATGTGTATGTGTCGGCGGGACAGGCAAACCTGATGCTGGGGGTGGCCACCGAACAGAATGAGGACCGGACGATTCCTGGTGCTGGTGATATGCAAGACCCCTGTGGAACCGAGATGCTGCTGACCGTACAGAAAATTTGGTTTGATGATGGGAGTATTAAGAGACCCGAGGAAATCAATGTGACTCTGCTTCAAGGCTTCAAGCCCTCGAAGGAAGGGGAAGAGTCCACTATGAAGCCATATCAGGTTCCTGTGGAAGATCAGTATCAGCCAGGAGAAACCGGTGCGTCTGTTGTGGATAATGTCTTGAAAGAGAATCCCTTCCAGATGAATATCGACATGGTAGGTGCGGACCCCGATATTTGGACCACCCAGTTCTATGTACCGGTGCGTGCGGAACAGGGGGAGAACGGGGAACTTGGTCAACTGTATACCTACGATGTCTCGGAAGAAACAATTGATGGCTATGTTACTTTCTATTACAAGCCAGACGACTACACCATTTACATCTTGAACTTCCAGATTTCTATGCTGATGGAAGACGATACTGTAGTCATCGATTACGGTTTGCCCGTGGCAGTGGATGTTTTGGACAATGATGCGCTGGGGTCCTATCAGATTGCGGGCGAGTTGGCGGGCGTTGCAACATTTGACGAAAAGGATTTGTACAAGACATTTCCTGATACCAAACGAACCTTTGAAAAAATGGATTTGTCCTACGGCACTGCGGTCACGAACATAGACGTGGGCGTGTTGGGTACGGAGCTATACGACAAGCTATCAAATGTAAAAGCTGAGACCCCGGAGACCGACGTTAAGCCCGAGACCCCGGAGACCGATGGTAAGGCTGAAACCTCAGAGACCAACGCCGCTTACAAGCGGGACGTATACTATGTACCCGATACCATGCAAATGGACTCCCTGGAAAAAATGCTGTATGTGGTGAAGTTGGATTCTGAGCATGTAAAAAATGACCAACACTACATCACGGGTGCGCTCTCAATCATTCCTGCGACCGAAATCTTCTATGAAGATAATTTTGGTGCGATTAAGTACACGCCTGGATTGAAGAATGATGGAACAGACATTAGTTGGGTTAATGTAGAGAATTCTGGGTCTTCGAGTGATCATCAGCAAGATACAGATCGTCCGGGCAGCAAAGAATTGGGCAAGCTGTGGGATGATCTGTACGGGAATGATACACACTACAAGGACGATGCTACGTACAGCAATGGGTCCACTTATTATGTGACAGTTGATGAAAATTCGGACTTGAACCAGTTGCCTACAGCAGAGTTTGAATTTACTGGAACTGGGTTTGATATCATTAGTGTGACCAGCGGGGATACCGGGTATGTTATGATTGAGGTCTACAATAAGAAAGAGAATAAGCTCGTTCGAAGGGCCATAATTGACACATACTATGGTTATACGTATGATGCAGAGAAAAATGAGTGGATTGTGGATGAAAATGCGGATAACACCAATGCGTTGTATCAAGTGCCTATTGCAAAGGTTGATGGTTTGGGATGGGGAGAGTATAGCGTAAAAGTAATGCCTGTTTATGAGAAAGTTTTTGACCATCATTATCAGGAAGGCGGTCAAGACAATTCCTACACATTCTATTTAGATGCCATTCGTGTATATAATCCAGCAAATCCCTCGGGCAATGCCTATAAAGATATCAAGGATGTTTACTTGGAAGATGGGGAATTCAATCCTCAATTCATGGAAATCCGTGATATTCTCCTCAATGCAAAGAATACATCTGAGGTCACTGAGATTGGCGCAGTTTTCGTGGATGGCAATGGAGCCTTGACTGACATTGAAGACTATAAGGCGTATGGACCCAAAAATGAGGTCTACTTGGCCCCAGGTCAGGCGATATCGTTCAATCTGGAGACGACAACGAAGGATATTCCTGATAAGCTGCAGTTGTCTGCAAAGCTAGACAGTGGAAGTTCCACACAGATGACCATCGAACTGGCAGTTCCTGATAAAGATCAACAGTGGGTCTCGTTCCGGGCAAAGACACACACGATCGAGACAGCGTATGATTTGTATTACGAATTTGGTGAACAGTGTGTGTGGGAAGCCCAAAAGGATGAAGCGGGCGAGGTTGTCTCCTATAAAACCAAGTTCCCCATTGTTATCCGAAATTCCAGCAGTTCGACAACGGAGGGGGCGGGTGTGGTCCCCACGGATGATCCCAACGCAAATCTGGACGACAAGGTTGGAAATCTGCTGTCTCTGACCAACCTGCAATGGACGGGAAATGCTAAAATCAAGCAAGAAGGCGATGGAACTGCCACAGTCCAGAGCGAGGAGAACCGTACTGCACAGCAAGACTTGCTGGTGACAAGCAGTTGGGAAAATGTTGAGGCCGCCTATTACTTGCTCAATCCTGTGCAGCAGTACACCGTGACCGTGAAGTATCAGGATGAGAGCGGAAATTCTTTGGCAGAGGACCAAGTGCTCCAGGTTTACGATGGCGCAGAATATGATGCCACGAAACTTCTGGAACAAGCCATCAAAGGATATCAGTTCCAGCGGGTTCAGGGAGAGGCAACTGGTGTGGCCACAGGCGATGTGGAGATTGTGGTGATTTATCAGAAGCTGAGAATGGAAACTCTACAGCAGCTGATAGACCGTGCCAATACCATGGTGGACTGTGCCCACAAGTACGTCAAAACCCAGTGGGAAGCTCTGCTGGATGCACTGGCAGCGGCGGAGCAGCTCTTGAGCGTGGAGCATGTGACTCAAGACCAAGTGGACGACACAGCCAGTGCGCTGCTTGAGGCGATTTTGGCCCAGCGCTTCCAAGCGAATAAGGAGAACTTGGAGGCGATTTTGGAGCAAGCCAAGGACATGGACCTCTCCGGCTACACGGTGGAAAGCGTAGCAAGATTCCAGGCGGCGCTGGATGCAGCGCAGGCTGTGATGGATGATGATAGCCTGAGTGAGGAAGAGCAGCAAACGGTGGATGCAGCGACCGAGGCGCTTGCTGCGGCCATGGAGGGGCTGACGGCTGAAACGGAGCCGGAAGAGCCGGAAGCCACAGATGCCCCCCAGGTGACCGATGCGCCTGAGGTAAGCCAGCAGCCCGAAGCTACCAACGCTCCACAGACAACGGATGAGCCCCAGGCGACTCCGGAGTCGGAGGCCCAGGTTCCCCAGACGGGAGATGAGTCTGGTTTGACCATCTGGCTGACAACTCTGTTTGTCTGTGCTGCGGCTGGAATTGCCATGGGTATGAAAATCAAGACTCGAAAAGAAGAAGAGCAGTGACAAATACCTGATATGGCCGGTGGCTTCCCCTGGAAAGGGGAAGCCACCGGGGCACTGGAGGAAAAGATGGATAGTTCCAAAGGACAGACAAGAAAAAAACGCAGAAACACACTGGTGTGGAAAGGTGTGGCTCTGGCAATTATGGTAGCCGTGTGTGTGGGCGGCCTTTTTGTGTGGAGCATGTGGAGGAAAGACCAAGAACAGAAACAAAATATGCCCGTATATTTAAAAAGCGGCATATCCATTGAACGTGTGGAAGCTTATGACGGACCCTTTTGGGAGGATGGCACAGACCGTGCCGTAGAAGACGTATGGCAACTGACGGTGCTCAATACGTCAGACCAGGACATACAGTATTTGAAAATCGTGGCCAAGGACGAGAATGGGAGCTCCTTGGGAGAATTTGAAATAACAACGTTGATTGCAGGAAGTACCGTCCAGGTGTTGGAGGCATCTGCTGTGCAGATGCCGGGAAATGCCCAGTCTTGCACTTATTCCATAGAAAATTTGGCCTATTTGAAGCAGGAACGCTCGCTGCATACGGATAAATTTACCCTGTCCGTGGCGGACCAGTGGATTCGATTGGAGAACAACAGCAGCGAGAACATCGAAAACGACATTTATATTTACTATAAAAGAATCGAGGATAATGTATTACAAGGAGGAATCACCTATCGGGTGAAATTTGCCGGAGGTCTGGAGGCCGGAGAGAGCCGGGAAGAGCAGACCCAGCATTTTGACCCAGATACATGTGAGATTATGTATTTGACCTATCAGTGAGGAGCGTTTCAATGAAAATTTCCAAGGAATTTATGTTGCGGGAAATTGCAGGAGAGTACATTGTTGTGCCCACAGGTAAGGCTGTATTTCAGTTTATGGGGTTGATTACGCTAAATGAAGTGGGGAGGTTTTTGTGGGAGTTACTTCAAAGTAAAGAATACTCTATGGATCAACTGATACAGAAAATTTGCCAAAGCTATGAAGTGGAAGAGGCTGTTGCTCAGAGCGATGTAAGAGAATTCATAGATGCTTTGAAAAGTAGAGGCATTTTGTCTGATGATTGAGCGAGATAGAACTGAAATTCAATAACGATATAATTAGTGGGAGAGAGTAAATGAAGAAAACATATGAAAAGCCTATGGTATATTTTGAAGAGCTTAGTTTTGATACTACCATAGCAGATATGTGTAGCGCCGTTCTTACAAACAAGTGCCAAACAAATGCGGCTACAGGTGATCTCTGTACAAAATATGAGATTCCAGGGAGTATCTTAGGGTTTGTTTATTTTAACGAAAACCTAGATGTTTGTGAGGCATCAATGGAGTGTTATCATGTTAATGCAGGGGTGTTTGGGGGCTCCTAAATATGTATGGGTCAATTCAATATACTGTTGCAGGACTTCGACTACAAATCAATTGGCAACCCTATATGATTAAACTGAAAAAAGAATACCCATATTCTGCGTATATGTCTCAAGAAGAACCATGTGATGTGAACGTGATGATACGTCCAGCATCTCAGTTGATGAGACGCAATACAGACCCGGTTTTTGCCAGTAGCAGAAACCGGGCTTATTACGAGTACGGAAAAATATATCGCTATCGAGGTACATTTCTGAATGTAGATGAGGAAAACTGGCTTGGCTGTCAAGTCATAGACCCATTGGAGGAGAACGTGATACAGGTATATTTGCCGTGCCGACAAAAAACAATGACTGAAGGAAGCCTGTTTGCCGCCATGGGTTTGGATTATCTATTGTCATACAGGGGGAAAGTGGTGCTCCACGCTGCCTATATCCAGTGTCTTGGACAGGCCGTTCTCTTTACAGCCCCCTCTGGCACTGGAAAGTCTACTCAGGCGGAACTGTGGCGCCAGCATCGGCCAGGTACTCGCATTGTCAACGGAGACCGGGCGGTGTTCAGTGTAGAGGATGAACGAACGATGGCACATGGCTTTCCGTTCTGTGGGTCCTCTGGAATCTCCCACAACATATCTTGCCCGTTGAAAGCCATCGTGGTCTTGCGCCAAGGGAAGAAAAACCATCTGGTGCGCCTTGTGGGCGCTCAGGCTGCCACAATTCTGCTCTCGGAATGCATGGTTCCGTTATGGGATCGGATTGCCACGCAACGTGTGATGGACACTGTGACGCAGGTAGTAGAGCAGTGTCCCATTTATCTGTATCACTGTCTTCCGGATGCCTCGGCAGTGGAGCATTTGTATCATGTAATCTATGAAGGAGGGAAACCAGATGAATGAGCCATGGTGGAGTCAGGACGTGCCCATCAGTCAAATGCTGTCTCGAAAGGCAGCTGTGCGTGGCATTCCGTTGCATGGTACCTTTGAGCTGACCAGTCGATGCAATTTTAGCTGTAAAATGTGCTATGTGCACGGCATGGAAAACATGGAGCAGTTGGAACAGCAGGAGCTGACAACGCAAGAGTGGCTGGACATTGCCCGCCAGGCAAAAGAAGCCGGAATGCTGTTTTTGTTGCTCACGGGTGGGGAGGCCATGCTGCGCCGGGACTTTATCGGGCTGTATGAACCGCTGTGTGACATGGGATTTCGGGTGGTCATCAACTCCAACGGCTCCATGCTTACCCCAGAAATCGTAGAGTGCTTTTCTAAGCGCCCTCCTGCTCGGATCAACATCTCCCTCTACGGGGCTTCCGATGAGACCTATCGCTCCTTGTGTGGCGTGCCGGCCTACGAGTCGGTGAAAACGTCCATCTATCGTCTGCGGGAGATGGGGATATCGGTTCGGGTCACCATGATGCTGACCACTTATAATTGCGGGGATATGGAGCAGGTGCACCAGACTGCACGGGATGCAGGGGCGCTGTGTGCCATGTCTTCCTATCTCTTCCCGCCGATTCGGTTGGATGAACAGACCTGTGGGAATAATCCTGGACGCTTAGCGGCGGAGGAGGCGGGGGCTTACCTTGTGCGCCGGGAGCGCCTGTTAAGCAAAGATGAGGAGTTCGTCAGACGTGCAAAATGGGCCGTTGAGCGGGATAATTCACCGCAAGAGCCAGCACAGGAGGGACTCCCCATGCAGTGTTTGGCGGGGCGAGCCTCTTTTTGGTTGACCTGGGACGGAAAGATGCGTCCCTGTGGCCTGTTTGACCGAATTGAAATGGATGTGCGAGAGGTTGGCTTTGCGAAGGCCTGGAAAGAAATTCATGAGAAAACTCTTCAAATTCGGTTACCACATGCCTGTGCCAATTGTCCTGACCGAGTGCTTTGCCACAACTGTGCTGCCATGACCTTAGCAGAGACCGGGGCATTTGACAAAAGACCAGAGTACGTATGTCGGATGGTGGAGGGCATGAAGACAGAGTATGCCAGACAACTGAAGAATATGGAGTGATGGAATAGTCATGTTTGACTGGAAGCGTATCAGACGCAAGATTGCAGAGGGTGCCCTTCAGGAAATGAAACGGGAAGGACAGTGGATCTTCCAGCGCATGAGAAAGTATTGGGGCAGCATATTATTCTACTTGGTTATAGGAGTGTTGGGAACACTGCTAGGATTGGCAGGCAGTATTAGTTCCAAGTATCTGATTGACGGAGTCATGTTTCAGAATTTGAATTTGCTGCTTGCAATGCTCTTGTTGCTGATTTTGACTGGCCTAGCTAAAGTTGGGTTAGATGCGTGGAGCGGGATTTATCTGCGAAGGGTAAGCTTAAAGGTGCAAAATGAGTTGTTGGCACAGGTTTATCATGATATTTTTTGTACTCGTTGGCAGAGTATGAGTAAATACCATAGTGGTGATTTGCTCAGTCGTTTGAATAGCGATGTCAACACAGTATCTGCCAATGTGCTGAGCTGGTTTCCTTCGTTTGTTACCACTGGTGTGCATGGTTTGGGCAGTTTGGCGATTATGCTGTATTATGACAAGACCATGACCGTGATTGCGTTGCTCAGTGCACCTGTTTCGTTGTTGCTATCTCGGGTATTGTTGGTACGCATGAGGGATCACAACAAGAAGATGCGACAGGTGGGCAGTGAGCTGATGGGCTTTACAGACGAGTCATTTCAACATGTACACACCATCAAAGCGCTGCACCTTACGGATATATTTGAAAATAGACTCAAAGCAGTGCAAAATAAATATATGACAGAGGCGGAAGAGTACAACCAATTTTCAGTACAAGCCGCCTCCTTTATGTCTGTGCTGAGTTTGATGGTATCCGTGTTGTGTATGGCCTGGGGAGTATTTCGACTGTGGAACGGATATATCACCTATGGTACGATGACGTTGTTCTTGCAGCTGGCGCGCTCCTTGAGCAGAGACTTATCTGGTATAATTCGAATGGTACCCAGCGCTATCTCAGCGCTTACTTCGGCCGGGCGAATCATAGAAGTCACTGAATTGCCCAAAGAGCCTGTAGGGAATTCGGTCAACATTCAGCACATTGAAGATCAGAAACAGTATGGTTTGTCCATCCGGTTGCAGGAGGTTAGCTTCTCTTACAAGCGGGGAGAGGTTGTGTTGAAAGGGTGTAGCTTAGAGCTGAATCCTGGTGATTACGCTGCAATAATGGGACGATCTGGCTGTGGGAAGACTACTTTGCTTCGTATGGTATTGGGGATGATTCAGCCAGATGAAGGAAAGGCTGCCGTCGCGGCAGTGGACGGGGTCTCTGAGCCCTTGGGGGCAGGGACACGAGAGTGGATTGCCTATGTTCCTCAGGGAAATACCATTTTTTCCGGATCGATTGCGGAAAATTTGCGAGTGGTGGTTCCAACAGCCACGGAGCAAGAAATGATAGAGGCACTCCAGGTGGCATGTGCGTGGGAATTTGTTAGCAAACTGCCAGGAGGCCTACAGGGCATAGTAGGAGAAAAAGGAATTGGTCTGTCTGAGGGACAAGCTCAACGTATTGCGATTGCAAGAGCGGTACTAAAAAAAGCGCCCGTGATACTGTTTGATGAGGCTACGTCGGCACTAGACCAAGAGACGGGGTGTCAGATTTTGCGCAATATTAAGCAACATATGACATATTGTACCTGTCTGATTGTTACCCATCGCACTTCTGTGCTGGAGGTCTGCAATCGCTTTTTTTACATGAGAAATGGACATTTGACGGAGGATACACGGTCATATGCACAACAGTGAAGGCAAATGTTGGAAGAGATCGGGTGAAACATGTTGCACGGTCCAAACCAGGATATATCTGCAAGAGATAGAAAAGATGCTTCATGAGAACCATTCGGCATCTATTCCGGTATCTGGAATAAGTATGTACCCGTTTTTAACCCCCAATTGTGACTATGTTGGATTGAGGCCCATGGATACTGTGCGGTGTCGTCCAGGAATGATTGTACTTTTTAGGCGTGAGAGTGGAGCATATGTTCTGCACAGAATTATCAAGTGTAAAAATGAAAGCGTCTTTTTGGCTGGGGACGGACAGTGCATACTAGAAGGCCCTATCCATATCTCGCAGGTAGTGGGATGGGTTTCGCATGTGTATCGACGCGGGAAATGGGTTGCGCTTTGGAGAAGGAAAGGATTTATATTCGGTGTTTTATGGCGTTGGGCATTTCCCATCCGTAGATATTGGTTTGGTGGTGCTCGGCGATTGAGTGTACTTGTGGCCGGTAGGAAAGGATGAGGTGGGAGTGTATGAGAGTAATTCGTTGGCTTGTGGTGGGGCTGTTTGTGCTGTCTCTTGGATTATGGACGTTGGTGAGATATCAGGAATGGAAACGACAAGATGTTCATGCACCGATCATCACAGCACAGCCCGAGGTGCTAAATTTGTCGGTGGATGAGATGAAAACCGGTCTGATGGAAGGCGTGCAAGCCTGGGATGAAGAGGAAGGAGACTTGACAGAGCAAGTCATTTTGGGAGGACTCTCGTCGCTGAGTAGTGATGGAAGTTGTTATGTAAGCTATACTGTATTTGATCGAGCGAATCATTCCGCAACCCTACGACGAAAAGTTGTGATGGAAGACTATCACTCCCCTCAATTTCAGCTGATCTCTGCATTGGTGTTTGAACAGGGGGGAAAAGAAGATCCGATATCTTACATACGAGCGTTTGATATGCTGGAGGGAGAGATTACAGATTCGATAACTTCGCTAGAGAATGATCTGGACATGGGGCAACCAGGGGAATACATGATTCAAGTTCAGGTTGCCAACTCGATGGGAGATTTGTCGGAACTGAGTTTGCCAGTACATGTACTCGAGCAGGGGGAAGTGGCCTTGGAGAATCAATGCCCTTTGTTGTATTTGGCCTGCGGCGAGTCGTGGAATGCCTACGACTATGTGTGGGCCATTTCGGGACAGGGAGAAGAGAAGCTCCAGATAGAGGATGGGGTGGATGCATCAACCCCCGGAGTGTATCAGGTGCACTACTGGGCTGGAAAACAACACACATGGATGACGGTTGTAGTATACGAATAGGGTGAGAAATGATGGAAGAAAGAGAATTGTTTCGCTGGGATGAATTGAGCTGGTATTCGGTACTCCGTGATCTGGTTATCAATCTATGGGTTGTGGTTTTAGCTGGTTTTACGGTGTGGATGGGAGTAGACAGTGTTGTACAGCTTCGATATGTTCCGGCGTATACGTCCTATGCCACAATGGCGGTTACCGCAAAGGGAAGCGATATCAGCATTTACTCCAACCTCACAGCCACAACTCAAATGGCAGAGGTGATTGGAGAGGTGTTTGCCAGCAATGTTCTACGCGAGAAAGTTGTTGAGGAGTTAGCCGTAACAGAGTTTGATGGGGAAATTAAAGCAGAGGTAATACCAGAGACCAATATGCTCACAGTTCAGGTCACGGCACCTACTGCCAAGCAGGCCCATCAAGGTTTGTGGTCAGCTATAAATCATTATGACGAAGTTTCAAACTATTTGTTTACCAATGCTGATTTAATGATGCTTCAACCACCATCCGTACCCCAAACACCTTCAAATACCCCAAACATCCGACACATTCAGAAAATAGCAAGTGTTGGAGCGGCAATCTTGGTGGCGGCAGGATGTGTGTTGTTTACTGCGTTACGTCCAACCGTTCAGACCATGCAAGGGGCACAGCGGAATCTAAATGGAAGTGTCTTGGGTGATGTACCGTTTGAGCGGAAGTGGAAAAGTACAAAAGACATCATACGCCGAAGAAAGAAATCCATTCTGTTGAATGACCCAGGGGTTAGTATGGGATTTTCTGCATCCATCAGAAAAATTGCAACTCGCCTGGAGCTTCGGATGAAACACAGTGGGCACAAGATTCTGTTGGTGACAAGCGTAGGAGAGAATGAGGGCAAATCATCGGTGGCAACCAACATTGCACTGGCGTTAAAGGAAAAGGGGCGGAGAGTTCTGCTGTTGGATGGTGACCTGCGAAAGCCTGCCATTCATAAGGTGCTACAATTGCCCAAAGAGGATGCTGTGTGCATAAATGACTATCTCAACGATCGGTGCGAGGGAACGAATACTGTCTATTACGATGAGGACAGCGGTCTACACGTAGTCCAATCCGGTGCTCAGCGTGTGGATGACGGAGTACGGGGGAATGCAACAAAGATATGCCAACTAATCCAAGCTCTATCAGAAACGATGGACTACATAATTGTAGATTCGGCACCTATGGCTGTGACAAGTGATACGGAATATCTGCTACAAGCAGTGGAAAGCGTATTGTTTGTTGTGCGACAGGATTGGTGCGGGGTGGATGCCATTAACGATAAGCTCGAGATTCTTCGGCAAAATAATGTGCGAATCCAAGGTATCGTGCTCAATGCAGTGCATCCATTTGGGTTTGGTAGCAGAAGTCGGGATCGGTATTACGGATACGGTCGAAGAACGCGCGGGAAAAAGAAACTGGAGGCAGAACATGAGCGAGAAAATTGAGCGTTCAGAACATGAAATTGATCTATTGTTTCTGATAGAAAGCTTGGTAAAACTCCTGTGGCGACACTGGTGGTGTCCTGTGGTGCTTGCCTTGGTTTTTGGTGCTTTCAATTATGGCTATACATATAAAACCTATGTTCCCATGTACTGCAGCAAGGTTTCTGCAACTGTTATGGTGGCAACCAATCCACGGGGAGATAGCTATGGGTTTTATTATGATAGTAGTGCAGCCAATCAGTTGGCAAACACCTTCCCTTATATTTTGAGTAGTCCTATTTTACTTGATGAGTTGAAGGCAGAACTAGGTTCGGAGGTGATTCAGGGGAACTTGGCGGTTTCCCTGGTGGAAGGCTCCAATATGTTGACCATGTCTGTGACGGGCCCCGATCCTGTGGAGACAGAAAGAATTTTACAGGCGCTGTTACAAGTATATCCTAACGTAGCTCGTGTGGTAATAGGCGATATCGAGTTTCATCTGATTGATACGCCAGCTGTGCCCAATGAGCCATGTAATTTTCCTAACTATCCCAAAGCGGTGGTGCAAGGAGCTGTCTTGGGGGCAGTGGTGGGAGTAGCTGTTCTATTTTTGGTCGCATTGCTCCATAAGAGAATCCATAGTCCCGATGAACTCAAACCTGTGAGCAACATTGTGTGTCTGGGTAAAATATCCGCACTCAGAAAGAGAAAGTGGCGCCATCCTTCTATTTTGGAAGAAGAGATGAGCTTAGGATTTGTAGATGAAATAGACAGCCTTACGTTATCAGTGCGGAGAGAGTTGGATGAGATACAGGGAAAGGTCGTAGTTGTAACCAGCACAGTGGCTACAGAAGGAAAATCCATGGTTGCAGAAAATCTGGCTTATGCATTGGCCAAACAAGGGAAACGGGTTACTCTGATTGATGGAGACTTGCGTAAGCAGGATATGTGGACAAAGGTAGGAGGAAGTGGTAAATACGGCCTGATGGATGTAGTGTCAGAGCAAGAAGGTCAACAGAGAACGTTGGAGGTGTGTGAGAAATCCGGGATCTCCTTTGTGGGAGGAAGTGCTCCTGTCCCCGCCGTTGCTGAAATTTTGAACTCAGGTAAATTGAGCGAGTGGCTTGAGACGTTAAGGGGGACTATGGATTATATAATAATTGATAGCCCGCCCATGCAACTGTTTGAAGATGCAGCTGTATTGTCTGGGTATGCCGATGGAGTACTCTATGTAGTAAGACATGATTGGATACGAAGAAATCAAATCATGGAAACTTTGGATCAGCTAGGGGAGGTACACACCAAAATCCTCGGTTTTGTATATAACGGTCAGCCTCACTCACATAGCCGGTATGGTTACGGATATGGGTATGGATATGGCAAATACGGCTATAGCTACGGTAGATATGGAAATCGATGAGGAGAGAAAGCATGAAAAGGAAACTGTTTTTTCTGCATGCGCTGGGAGTTTTAGCTGCCATCCTACTGGGAGTCCTACTGATGTATGCCGTACAGCAGCGGCCGGAGCAAGTAAATTCAGCTCTGACCAAGAAAACACAGAAATGCCAGATCCAGTGGAGTCCGGAGATACTGGTGTACGATGGAACGAGTGAGCTAGATATAATGCAAGGAGTGCTTGTTACAGATGAGGACGGAAATGATCGTACCTCTGATGCCCGTGCAGTACTCCAGAACACAGAGCAGCTGAACCAAAAAATGATTTATTATTCATTGAACGGATATAGCGAGAAATTAACAGACCAGGGACGGATGCTGCTTTTGGAAAACTATACTGGTCCAACCATACAGGTGGATTCGGAAGTACAGTTGACAGTAACTCAATTGGGGAATTTACCAGGAGTATTGGCTGAGCGGAAGCAGCTGGAAGCGGATAATGGATACGGTAAGGAGATAACGGGTCAAGTATCATGGTATCGGGAGAAAACTGCAGAGGGAGAGTATAGTATTTTTTTCACGGTGTCAAATGAATTTGGCGATGTAGCAACTGCACAGTGCAGAGCATATATAGATGGTGTGAAAGATGATATTGTGCTAACCTTGCGACAGGAACAAATATCCATTTCTCAGAATGAACCGTTTGTACCCCTTGACTGGGTCCTTGAAGCGGAAGATGCCAATGGAGAAAACCTGATCGATGGAGTAGAGGTGGAAGGAACGGTCAATTCTTCTGTACCGGGGAACTATACGATTACATACCGGTTAACATCCTTGGACGGAAGACAATGTGCAACAAGAAATCTAAGTGTAAAGGTCAACGAGACCGCATAAGGCCAGAATACCAAAGGGGGGTGTCAGCAGTTTGTTGAGCATATCCTCGATACTACCATGTACCAATTTTTGGATTTACCTTTTGGCGCAGACTTATTAAACCATAGAAGCTTATCAGGCATGGTTTGCTATCCCTTTTCGAATGATGTGTTACAACTTCATTCGACCAGAGATTTGCAAACCATGCCTTTTTATATGCAAATATATGATACTTATTCTACCATGTTCCTACTTACGGACGGCGTCCGCCCATGCCACCCATGCCCCCCATCTGGCCGGACTGCATGTTGTCGGTGTGAGCTTCCCCGTTGGCGCTGCCGCCGCCAGAGGTGATGGTGTAGGTTCCACCATCTATCTGCATCCAACTGCTGGCACTGACACCATCTCCGTCGGCGGTGATGGTGTAATTTCCATCGCCCAGATAGACAAAGCCCTTTTCGGTGTCTTCCTCATTGTCGCTTTGAATGCCGTCCTTCCCGGTTTGGAGGGTGAAGGTACCGTTGGCAATGGCCAAACTGTCCTTGCCAGACAGGCCGTGGCTGGAGACGTTGATCTCGTAGGTACCGCAGGTGACCACCAAGTCATCTTTGGACACCACACCGTGTCCCCCCTGAGAGGTGATGGTGACGGTGCTTCCGTCCACGGTGACGGCGTCGCTGTCGCAGGTAGAGGGGGAACCCAGCGGAATGTGGACGGCACTCTCCTCGTCATAGCCGATCTCAAAGTCCCGGCCACTGAACAGCTGGGACAGATCCACGCTGCCAGAGGTACTGGACTGAGAGGACGGCAGGTCCTGACTGGATGTTGTGGGAGCGGGTGAGTTTGTACTGCATCCTGGTAACAGCAGGAGCGTGGAGAGCAGCAGAGTGCAAGACTTCAGAGATTTCATGATGTATCATCATCTCTTAGAACTCGCAGGAAGCGGTCTCTTGGCGAGAAACTGTGATTTCCAGGTTTCCGTTGCGGCAGCGCAGCTGGTCAATGAATTCCTTTTCCAATTTGGGGTCCCGGAGGGTGAGCTGGTAGGTTAGGCGCAGCAGGCTGCCCATGTTGGTAGTCTTCACCTGGGAGAGCTCGCAGCGGTTGGTGTAGCGCTGGAGCAGGTCGTCAAAGACACCGGTATACTCCAAATCTTCGGGAATGGTGATGTGCAGGGTCTTGTAACAGGCAGATTTCTTGCCGGAGCCGAAGTTTACCAGGTGGTAGAGGACGCTGACACCGCCCAGCATAATGGCGATGACAAAGCCGTAGCCGATGTATCCCATGCCCATGACCAGCCCTGTTCCCATGGCCAGGAAAATAGCGCCAATCTCTTTGGCGGAGCCGGGTACCGAGCGGAAGCGCACCAGGTTGAAGGTGCCCGCCACCGCCACTCCCGTGCCGATGTTGCCGTTGACCATCATGATGATGACGCATACCACGGCGGGGAGCAGGGCCGAGGTGGCCACAAAGCTTTTGGTGTACCGGGTGCCCACCATGTAGGCCAGGGCCAGCAGCAGTCCGGCCACCAGTGCTCCGCCCACACAGAGCAAAAAATCAGTGATGGAAATTACTTGGGTGAGATCGGTGTCAAATACACCGCGAAAGAAATCAGGCATAACGGAGTCCTCCTAACTGCTGTTGTTTTGTCATGTGTTGATAGGCCGTCCCATACTTGGAGAACGACGTTTTGAAGATGTTGTGCTGGGTCAGGGCGTGAACCATCCACAGGGGAATCCCCCCAGAGGTTTTGATCTCCATGAGGGTCTGATCGGGGGAGAGGATGGGGGTGCCATAGACCTCACTACACAGGGAGATCTGGTCCTGACGGTATTGGTCTAGCTCCATGTGCCCGTCCATGGCCTGTAGCACTGCCCGCTTTTGAGTCAGGTTCAGCAGATATTTGAGTTCGTAGCGCTGGAATGTCATCTGTGCTGCCATCCCTGGATGCCCCTTTCCATCAGGATTCTGTTACGGGAGACAGTATACCGAGGCTACCTTAATCAAACTTAAAATTTTTACACCCCATTTACAAAAGAAAACCGCTAAATTCAGAGCATGTTCACCAGAAAAAGGATGACTGTACAGATGAAATAGTACGGTGTGATGGCATATGGAATCACCTGCAACTTACAAGATATTACAATTTATTCTTAAAATATTACAAATGTTGCACAAAAGTGTTGACACAAATAGGGGAGAAGTCGTAAGATAAACTTGAACTGGAATGTCATGGGATCTGGAAAGAGGGCGTCGGGATACGCTCAGGGGCGCTTGCAGACGCATCACAACGGCGTGGACCGTGCTTTCTCATGTCCAAGGACATGTGTAGATATTAGGAAACAACTTATTGCAGGGAGGTACTTTATTATGAGAAATTGGATCAAAAAAGGCCTTGCACTGGTGCTGACAGCCGCTATGGTGGTAGGCATTTCGCCGCTCCATGGTTCGGCTGCTGATACGGACAGTGCGCCTGGCATCGCCAGTGTTCCTACTGTGCAGTCCGCAACGGCTGGAGAAGGCAGCTTTACTCTGACCAGTGAGGCTCGCTTCTTCATCGTTGCAGACAGCGATCCCACTGGGACGGATTTGGCTACCTATGTTCAGACGGCCAATTCTGAGTTTGCCGCTCGGGGCATTCCTGGTGATTCCGTGCTGCCCATCGTCTATGGCGATGAGTCCATGGCCAAGAGCGGCGATATCGTCGTGAAGGTGGATGGAACTGCTGTGACGGACAGCCAGGGTTATACGCTGGACATCACCTCTGACAACATCACCGTGACTGCCAATTCTGCCATCGGTGTGTTGTACGGACTGCATACCGTGCTTCAGAGCATGATTGCCAACGGCACCACTGTGATGGCTGGCACCGTCACCGACTATCCTGACGTTCCCGAGCGCTCTTTGTACCTGGATGCTGGACGTGTATTTTACACCGTTGACATGATGAAGTCCTTCATCCACACGCTGTCTTGGAATAAGATGAATGTGCTGTACCTGGATTTCTCCAACAATAACGCCACTCGCTTCTTCCTGGACGACATGAACGTGACTGTGGCTGGCACCGACTATGATGTTTCCACCTGCAAGCCTGACAATGGCTATTGGACTGAGGCGGATATGAATGAAATCCTGGCCGAGGCTGAGCAGTACGGCGTTCAGGTCATTCCTACTCTGGACAGCCCCGGACACATCGGTGGCGTGTATAGCGTCAATAACAGCTGGTTCTATCGTGCCAGTGCCACCGACTATGATGCCAAGGTTGGTAAGATCACTCTGGACCTGTCCAACGAGGACGCCTATGCCTTTGGTCAGGCACTGGTGGCCAAGTATGTGGACTACTTTGCTTCCAAGGGCTGCACCAGCTTCAACATTGCAGCAGACGAGGCCTCTTATGCAGATGGTACCCACATGAACAGCACTGACCCTCGGTTTGTCAACTATGTCAATGATCTCAACGACTACATCGTCAGCAAGGGTATGACTACTCGGATGTTCAACGATGCTGTCAAGAGTGTGGACTCTGGTATCAGCAAGGATATCATCATTCTGTATTGGGTTCCCGCTTCTCCCAATGCCCAGGCCCTGCTGGCTGCTGGCTACGATGTGGTGAACTTCGTCTATACTTATGTCTACTATGCATACGGCGCCTCTAGCTATTGGAATGCAGACCTGAGCAAGGTGTATGGCTGGAATCCCGGTATCTTCGGCGACAGCGCAAATGCTGAGCTGGGGGATAATGGATATGCATACCCCGACAGCGTCGGTAAGGTGCTGGGCGGAAACTTCGCCATTTGGTCTGACTATGGATACAATTATGGCAAGACCGGTGCCGACGTCATCAAGGGGACAAGCTGTGCCTATCAGCGTTCTGATTACTCCGTGAGACAGAAGATCTACGCCGTGGCTGAGCGCACCTGGAATCAGGATGGAGCCACTGCCAGTCTGTCTGATTGGGAGGCTACTCTGCTGGATGCCCCTGCTGGAATTTCCGTTTCCACTGGCGATATGGACGCTACCGTGTTGCCCGAGGCTTCTGCCGTGACCCCCGCCACCCCCTCTAAGGTGGACAAGACCCTGCTGGAACAGACCATCGCCTATGCCAAGGGCCTGGATACCACCGGTGTCACCGACTCCGCCAAGGCCGCCTTCGAGAAGGCTCTGGCCAACGCCGAGGCCGTTCTTGCTGACGACAACGCCACCCAGGACGAGGTCAACGCCGCTTGGGATAACCTGCTCACTGGCATCTGGGGTCTGGGTCTCACCCAGGGCGACAAGACCGAGCTGGAGATGCTCATTGCCCAGGCAGACGGCATGATGGAGAACGTCGACAAGTATGTGGAGACCTACTGGCAGGAGCTGGTGGACGCTCTGGCTGCCGCCAAGGATGTGATGGCTGACGGCGACGCTATGCAAGAGGATGTGGACGTGGCCGCCGACGCCCTGCTGGACGCCATTCGGGCTCAGCGCTTCAAGGCGGACAAATCCGTCCTGGAAGAACTCGTCAACCGTGCCACCCAGATGGTTGAGAATGCCGATAAGTATGTGGAGACTCACTGGCAGGAGCTGTTGGACGCTCTGACGGGGGCTCAGGCAATCATGGCTGATCAGACTCTTTCCGAGGATGACCAGGCCAAGGTAGACGAAGCCGCCGACGCCCTGCTGGACGCCATTCTGGCCCAGCGCTTTAAGGCGGACAAGTCCATCCTGGACGACCTCATTAACAAGGCCGAGGGCATCAACCTGGACGGCTACACTGCCGAGTCCGTGGCTGCTTTCCGCGCTGCCCTGGCCAATGCCCAGGCTGTGATGGCTGACAACAGCCTCTCCGAGGACGATCAGGCTACCGTGGATGCCGCTGTGGCTGCCCTCAGCGACGCCATGAACGGCCTCACCGCCGGTGGCGCTCCCGAGACCACCCAGAAGCCTGAGAACAACGTGCCCCAGACCGGGGACAACGCCCACATGATGGGCTATGTGCTTGCCACTCTGGCTGCCGCCAGCCTGCTGCTGGGCGCAGTTGTGGTGGAAAAGCGCCGCCGCAACGGCTAAAATAATCAATCCAAATGGAGCTCCGGCTAAATGCCGGAGCTCCATTTTTTTGTGAAGGCATATGCACAACTTACAAAATATTACGATGGACTTTTGAAATATTACGGACATTGCACAAAGCTGTTGACACCAAAAGGGTGTGGTCGTAAGATAGGCTTGAATTCGGATGTGGTGCAATCTGGAAGGGGAGGGAAATATAAGAGGGCGCCAGGGTGCGCCGGATCACCGTACCGCAGACCAAGATATCGGAACACGGACCATAGGGGACCAAATGCCCCACTGAAACGGACTTTGAGGAGGGAATGCACGTGAAAAAAGGTTGGAAGATGATGGCCGCCGGAATTCTGGGCTTGCAGATGTTGATACAACCTGTGGCGATGGCCATCCCGGCGTCCTCCGCTCAGGAGGATGGAGAAGTTGCATACCTGAGCAATCAGATTCAGCGGAATGCAGGGGAAGAACTGGATGGGGCCTACTATTTGAGTGACATCCCGGTATCCGATTACGAGACAGGCTGGGGTGACCTGGGCATCAACCAGGGCGTAGACACTTCCGCCAAGGGCCTGCGCCTGCGTATTAACGGCGAAGTGAAGGACTTTACCAAAGGCGTTGTCATTCACCCCGGAACCTCCCAGGACGGCTATGCCACTTGGGATGTCTCCCGGTATGAGGCCACCCGGTTCACTGCTTACGTGGGCATCAACACAGGTGCTGACGGGGAAGGCAGAGACCGGGGCGACGCTGCCTTTGAAGTCTGGGCGGACGACCAAAAGATCTGGGGCGACGGCGTGTTCTATAAGGAGAGCGGCGACGCTGCTTACATTGACGTGGCCATCCCGGCTGGGACCCAGCAGCTGAAGCTGGTTACCAAGTCCGGACCGGACATGTCCTGTGACCACGCTCTGTTTGCCGAGCCCAAGCTGTACCTGTCCAATCTGGACCAGCGGTGGTTTACTCTGTCTGCTCAGTCCTCCATTATCTCCGGCCAGGGCAGCACTGTCATGGTGCCTCGGGTGGAGAATATCTTCGGCACCGAGGACTTTACCCAGGAGTATACCGTGACCTATGCCACGGAAGATACCGATGTGGTTTCTGTGGAGGAAACCACCGGAGCTGTCACGGCTGTGTCTGCGGGTGTGGCCACCATTCGTGGCACCGCTGTGCCCAAGGCTGGCGGCGACACCCTCACGGCCACGACCCAAGTGGAGGTCACCGAGAACGGCTGGACGCTGGCCTCTCCCGACGGCTCCATCGTAGCTGACCTGGCTCTGGACCAGGAGGGTGGCCTGCGCTACACCGTGACCCGGGACGGGGAAGTGACGGTCAGCAATGGCCGTCTGGGCCTCCAGACTTCCCTGGGCGATTTCGTCACCGGTATGACCCTGCAGGGCGAGCCGGAGGTCACCGAGATCAACGAGGACTATGAGATGATCTCGGGCAAGGCCTCCACCTATCACAACCACGCCAATCAGGTGACCCTGACCTTGGCCCTGGAGGACAGCCAGGCCCAGCTCCAGGTGGTGTGCCGCAGCTATGACGACGGCTTTGCCTATCGCTATCGCATCGTAACCGATGAGGAGCAGGAGATGGTGGTCAACGGTGAGGTGGGCTCCTTTACTGTGCCTGCCGATGCAGCCTCTGTGTCCATGCCCAACGGCAGCGGCAACTTCTCCCACGAGGGTCTGTACTCCATGAAGGAGGCGGGCACCCTCAGCGGAAAGATCGTGCTTCCCTTCCTCTATCAGATGGGAGACAACTGGGTGCTGATGAGTGAAGCGGCTCTGGACGGCAACTACACCGGCTCCGTGCTGGATGCCTCCGGCTCCACCTTCACCTTGGGCTATCCCCAGCAGCAGGGTGAGACCGTGAGCACCACCGCTCCCTTCCAGTCTCCTTGGCGCTTTGCCGTCATCGGGGACATCACCGACATCATGGAGAACACCATGGCGGAAAACCTCAGCCCCGCCCCCGATGAGGATACCTACCACTTCAGCGAGTGGGTGGACCCCGGCGTGTCCTCCTGGACCTGGCTCCAGGGTGGCTTCAACGTCCAGCGGGACCCCGAGGCCATCAAGTCTTACCTGGACCTGGCCTATGAGATGGGCTGGAACTACTTCATTCTGGACGAGGGCTGGCAGCCCAACAACCCCGACTACGGCAAGCCCGGCGAGACCAAGTACGAGGGCGTGTTCGACTGGTTCCCCGAGATCGTGGAATACGCCGAAGAGCGGAACATTGGCCTCATCGCATGGGTACCCTGTGACGACCTGGCCACCGAGGAGCAGCGCAACGAGCGCCTGCCCTACTGGTCCGAACTGGGCATCAAGGGCATCAAGGTGGACTTCTTCGACCGAGAGAGCCAGGACCGTATCGCCCTGATGCAGGAAATTTATAAGGACTGTGCCGAGAATCGACTGCTGGTCAACGTCCACGGCGCCAACAAGCCCACCGGCGAAGTGCGCACCTATCCCAACGTGCTCAACCGAGAGGGCATCAACGGGGAAGAGATGGGCTACAACCGCTATGAGCAGCTGACCCTGGCCCCCCTGACCCGTGGCGCGGTGGGTCCCACCGACTACACCCCTCGCATTACCCCCACCGGTAACATCACCTATGCCCACCAGCTGGCCATCGCCATCCTCTTCGAGAGCGGCCTGCCCTGTATGGCTGGCAGTGTGGAGCAGTACGAGACCCTCACCGGTGCCTCCTTCCTGAAGAACCTGCCCGCCGCCTGGGATGAGACCGTGGGCCTGGATACGGTGCCCGGCCAGTACATCACCGTGGCCCGCCGCAACGGACAGCAGTGGTATCTGGCCACCAACCAGGGCTCTGGCACCCGTGAGGCCTCCATCCCCCTGGACTTCCTGGGTGAGGGCAAGTATCTGGCCGAAATCTACACCGATACCGAGAGCGGCGTGGATGTCCAGCGCACCACCCGCATCGTGTCCCGGGAGGATACCATCTCCGCTTCCCTCAAGCAGGGCGGTGCCTGCGTGGTGCGGCTGAGCCAGCTCAACGCCGTGGATACCATCGACATCGTGGAGAGCGACGTGGTTGTGAAGGAAGGGGAGAGCGTGCAGCTGACCCTGGATGTCATCCCGGAGGACTACAAGAACGCCGACATCCTCTGGAGCGTGGACAACGACCAGCTGGCCCAGGTCACCGACGGCCTGGTGTCCGCTAAGAACGACGGTGTGGTCACCGTGACTGCAGCTTCCGCTCTGGACGGCACTGTATTTGACACCTGCCGGGTGGCCATTACCGCCAAGGCCCAGCTGTCCGACCAATGGACGGTGGTCAATCCCACCAACGCCCTCACCGTGGCAGAGGACCAAGACAACCAGATCACCATTGATACAGAGGCTGGCGACTTCACCCAGAAGAATGTGCCCAAGAACAAGCTGGTGCTGGAGATTCCCCAGGGTGACTTTGAGATTTCTGTGAAGGTCAACGCTGAGATGACCGCAGACTTCCAGACCGCAGCCCTCTATGTCTGGGACGACACTGGAGCACTGTTTGCAGCCCAGCGCCGCTATCACAGCTTCTTCGGTCAGAATGATAACCACCATATCTACGCCGCCCCCAACCGCAACGACGTCAACAGCAACATGGAGGAGCCCTGGGTCCAGGCCAATCCCGAGGACACCCAGTGCTACCTGAAGGTGGTCAAGAAGGACGGCGTGCTGTCCGCCTGGTACAGCCTGGACGGCAGCCAGTGGAATCCCATCCGGGAGGACGTGACCATTCCCAACCTGAACACCAGTGAGACCCTCCAGGTGGGCGTCTTCACCAGCAACGGTGAGCGGAACACCGTCAGCGTCCCCGTCACCTTCACCGATTTCACGCTGAATGGTGAGGTCATCCCCTTCCGGGGTGAAGAGGACACCTACGTGCTGTGGACCGATGCCCTGGAAAACGTGAACGCAGACTATGGCACCTCCGCGCAGGACCTGAACCTGCCCGAAACGGTGACGGTTCTGCTCTCCGACGGGACCAGCAAAGAGGTTGCCGTGAGTTGGGATGTGTCTACTTATGATCCCCAGACCTCCGGAGCTCAGACCCTGACTGGCACCTTGGAGGACTTGGGCGACGTAGTGAATACTCTGGACGTCACTGCCCAGGTGACCGTGGTAGTGGGGGACAAGCCCATCGCCGCCGACAAGACCCTGCTGCAAAAGACTTATGACTACGCTCTGACCCTCTCCACCGATGGCGTCACCGACAGCGCCAAGCAGTACTTTGTTGACACCATGGCTGAGGCCAAGGCGGTGTTGGACGATGCCAACGCCACCCAGGAGCAGGTGAATGCCGCATGGGATAACCTGCTGGAGGCCATCTGGGGCCTGGGCCTCACCCAGGGCGACAAGACCATGCTGGAGCTGCTCATTGGCCGGGCAGACGGCATGATGGAGGATGCCGACAAGTATATGGAGGCCAACTGGCAGCAGCTGGTGGACGCTCTGGCAACTGCCAAGGACGTTCTGGCTGATGGCGACGCCATGCAGGAGGATGTGGACAAGGCCGCCGACGCCCTGCTGGATGCCATTCTGGCCCAGCGCTTCAAGGCGGACAAGTCCATTCTGGAAGAGCTTCTGAACAAGGCCGAGGGTATCAACCTGGACGGCTACACGGCCGAGTCTGTGGCTACCTTCCGCACGGCTCTGGCCAATGCCCAGGCTGTGATGGCAGACAACAGCCTCTCGGAGGACGACCAGGCTGTGGTGAATCAGGCCGTGGAGCAGCTCACCGCCGCCACGGACGGCCTCACCGCCGGTGGAGCCCCCGAGACCACCGACAAGCCTGAGGCGACCGACAAGCCTGAGGCGACCGACAAGCCCGAGACTACGCAGAAGCCGGAAGCCACCCAGAAGCCCGAGAACAACGTGCCCCAGACTGGGGACACTGCCCACATGATGGGCTATGTGCTCTCCGCTCTGGCCGCTACCAGCCTGCTGCTGGCTGTGGTTGTGGTGGAGAAGCGCCGCCGCAACGGTTAATGAAGATTGGAGCCCCGGCCATTTGGCCGGGGCTCCAGCGTAAAAGAATTGCCCCACAGGGTGGCTATGCAAGCCGACCCTGTGGGGCATTTTTTCTTTATTGGGTGTACCCTTGATACAGCTCCGGGGAAATGGCCTGCTCAATGGCATCGTATACCCCTTGGCACCGCTCTCGAATCTCATCCCGGAGTTCCTGGGAGAGGGTGATGATCTGGGTGCCGCTCTCCTCGATGATGTCAATGCGCTGGGAGATACGGGCGTCCGACTGCTCTCGGGCGTACTGGGTGGCGGTCTGTGCTGCCTGAGTGAGAATCGCCTGGTCCTCTTCCGAGAAGCTCTGGAACAGCTGGTCGTTGACGATCAGGGAGATGAGGTGGGGGAGGTGGTTGGTCTCCACAATATAGTCCTGCTGCTCGTACAGCCGATTGGAGACGATGACCTCGTAGGGATTCTCTTGGGCGTCAATGGTGTGCTGCTGGAGGCCGATATACACCTCACTGAAGCTCATGGGGGTGGGCTTGGCGCCCAGGGCCTGCCAGAAATCCAGGTGGTAGGGATTTTCCATGGTGCGGATTTTCTGGCCCTTGAAGTCGTCCAGGCTGTACACCGCTCGGTTGGTGCTCATGACCCGGAAACCCTGGTCTGCCATGCCCAGCAGGTGATAGCCCCCTTGGGTGTACACATCGCATACCGACTGATAGAAGTCAGGGTCGTCCAGCTTGGCCCGGCAGTCGTCCAGTGAGTCGAACACACAGGGCAGGTCAAACACGGCCAGGTCGGACATGAAGGTGACCTGCGGGGCGGTGTTCTGCACCAGGAAGGGGATGTCTCCGTCATAGCAGCTCTCCAGCAGCTCCCGGTCTCCCCCCAACGTGGAGTTGGGGTAGACCTTGATGAGAATCTCTCCGCCGCTGAGCTCCTCCACCTCCTGGGCAAACCGCTCGGCAAACAGCTGGGTTACCGTATCCTCGGGGCTGGCAGTGGCCAACACCCACACCGGACGGGTGTCCCGCTCTCCGGTGCACCCGGACAGAAACAGGGAGAGGCACGTGGCTCCTGACAGGACGGCGGCCAGCAAGCGGCGTCTGAATTTCAACGATTTCATACCGATTTCTCCTCCGTTGTGTCAGATGAGGGCCAGGGAAAGGGCGGGGATATAGGTGATGAGCAGCAACGCCACCAGGAAGTAGATGATCATGGGGAACGACTTTTTGGCGATGGACATCACCGGCAAGTCCGTCAGCGAGCTGGCCACAAAGAGGTTGACGCCAATGGGAGGCGTGACAAACCCGATGGCCAGGTTGACCACCATGACCACGCCAAACTGAATGGGATTCATACCGGAGGCCTGCACCACGGGCAGGAGGATGGGGGTGAGAATCAGAATAGCGGGAGTGGTGTCCATGACCATACCCACAATGAGCAGGAACAGGTTGATGACCAGCAGTACCACCACGGGGCTGTGGAAATGGGTGCTGATGAAGTCGCTCACCGTCTGAGGCACCTCCATCAGAGTCAATACCCGGGAGAAGGCGGTGGAGGTGGCCAGGATGAAGAGAATGGGGGTAAAGGTGCGGATGGACTCCTGCAAAATACTCCAGATGTCCCGGATGCGGATGGTGCGATACACCACCAGGCTGATGAACAGGGAGTAAAACACCGAGATCACAGCGGCCTCTGTGGGGGAGGCTACGCCGGTGTAGATGCAGCCCAGGATGATGATGGGGCTGAGGATGGCAAAGAAGCTCTCCCGCAGGACCCGGAACAGCCCCTTTTGGTGGAGCTGACCCACCGCAGCCCGGATTTTCACCTTGTCCTCTCCGTGCTTCCGGCAATAGAACACGGAGTAGCACATGAGCAGCAGGCCGATCATGAGGCCGGGGATAATGCCCGCCAAGAACAGGTCGCTCACCGATGCCCCCGAGGCCATGCCATACATGATAAAGGGAATGCTGGGGGGGATGATGACCCCCAGGCCACCTGCCACCGCCACAATGGCGGTGGAGAAGGTGACGTCATAGCCCAGGGAGGTGAGGATGGGGATGGTCATGCTGCCCACTGCCGCCACAGTGGCTGGGGCGGAGCCGGAGATGGCCCCGTAAAAGAGGCAGGTGACAATCACCGCACAGGGCATGCCTGCGGTGCGGTTGCCCAAAAAGTAGGTGAACACGTCAAACAGCTTCCGGGAGATGCCGCCTTTGGCCATGATGATGCCGGACAGCACGAACATGGGCACGGCCAGCAAGGGGAAGGAGTCCAGACCGCTAAACATGGAGCGGATGAGGAATTTGGCGCTCACCGTAAAGGAAGGGTCAAACACAACGGGCAGCGCGGATGCAATGCCCAGGGAGATGGACACAGGGATGGCAATGACCAAGCAGATGATAAAAATCAAAAACAGCAGTGCGACCATTTATCCATCCTCCTTATCTGTGTGTTTGTGGTGGTTTTCATCCCCTGCCTCGGTGTTGGCCTCAATGAAGGACTCCGGAGTGTTGTGCTCGGGGTGGGCCGGGTCGTATACCGGCTTTCCTCGGGCCACCTGGAACTCAATGACCCAGCGCTGGAGAATGCGGAAGCTCACCAGTACAAAGGAGACAAAGGGGGCGGCCTGTACGTAGTACATGGGAATGGAACAGGCCGGAGAGACCTGGCCGCTGTACACCGCAGACATCATATAGGAGTATGCGGCAGGGAGCAGGAAGAGAAAGAAGATCAGCTCGCAGGTGTGGTTGACCACCTTGATGGCGGCTTTGACCCGGCGGGAGAAGACGGCGACGAATTGCTCAATCTTGATGGAAAGGCATTTCTTGCTGCAATAGCTGACGCTGATGAATCCGCACCAGATGAAGAGATACCGGGTCAGCTCCTCCGACCAAGTCAGAGACATGCTCAGGGCATAGCGGCAGAACACCTGGATGCCCATGATGATGGTCATGGCCACCAGCAGGAGGACCAGGATAAACTCTTCCAGGTTTGCATCAAGCCAACGAATCGCTTTTCTCATAGATCTTCTTCCTAACTGCATGTTGTTTGAATTAGAGGGCGCCGTGGAGCAGATTGAGCACGGTGCTCAAATCGTGCACGCCCATCTGACCGGGGGCAGAGGCCTTCTTGGCAGCGCCAAAGGTGAGGGCAGAGCCGAACACCTCGCCGCACAGGCGGCTGATGACGCCGGTGCTGGACATGGACATGGTGATGATGGGGCGGTCGGCGTACTGGGTGGCCATCTCCTCGGTGGCGGCCAGCAGGGTGAGCACGTCCTTCTTGCTCTGGGGCATCACGGCAATCTTGGGGATGTCGGCACCCAGGTCCTGCATCTTGCGCAGACGGCCCACGATGTCGGCCTGGTCCGGGGTCTTGGAGAAGTCGTGGTTGGAGGCCACCACCTTCACCCCGGCGGCGTGGGCGCCCTCAATGATGGTCTTGACAATCTCGTCGCCGGTGAAGGCCTCCACGTCCACCAGGTCCACATACCCGGACTGGGCGGCCTGGATGTTCAGCTGGGCATAGGCCTGGGGCTCAATGGCCTTCTCGCCGCCCTCCTTGGAGGTGCGGAAGGTGAACAGCAGGGGAATCTCGCCCAGGGCCTCCCGCAGGCCCTGGAGCACGTCCAGCACCTGGGAGAAGTCGAACACGCCCTCGAACCAGTCCACACGCCACTCCACCACATCCACAGGGATGGAGTCGAAGGTCTTGGCCTCGGCGAGGATGTCCTCTTTGGTCACGCCCACGATGGGCACACAAATCTTGGGAATTCCAGTTCCAATCTCAACATTTCTCACGCGAACAGTATTCATAGCAAAGCTCCTATCTTCAACCTGAAATTGATATTGTGTATAGATTAGCTGTTTTTCTGCTCAGATGCAAGAGAAACCATCTTGGTGTAGCGGAAATTCACGAACAGGCCCAGGAGCACGCCGATGAGGGTGAGGACGATGTTCATGGTCATCACGCCGGAGGGGGTCATGTTGGCGGCGGCGGTGAGAATGGTGTAGTTGCACAGAGAGGAGGCGATCATCACCAGAGCGGTGACCGTGCCCTTGATCTTGGGGAAGAGCATGTTGCACACGGCGGTGACGATCTGGAGCAGTCCGCCGGCGCCGGCCCAGCCAATGGCGAAGGCGCCCACCAGACACATGGTCTGGGTCTTGGTCACCAGCACCAGGATCAGAGCAGCCAGGCAGATGACGGGATAGACCATGATGAAGCGCACGTCCTTGATCTTACGGGTGAGCAGGGCGGTGACAATTAGGGCCAGCATGGTGCCCACGGAGTAGTAGGTCTGCATGATGGAGGGATCAGCCCAGCCCACAACTTCCTTGGCGAAGTTCTGAGCGCAGTTGAGCCACAGCTGGAAGGTACCGGTGCAGGTGAAGCCGATGAGAATCATGGCGATGGACTCCACGGAGAAGCGGGTGGTCTTCAGGCTCTGGATGAGGCCCTCCTTCTTCTCCTTCTTGGCGTCGGAGTCGGGCAGGGGAGCGAAGAGGATGAGCACAGCCAGCACGATGTAGCAGATGCCGCAGATGTAGAACAGGGTGTTGTAGGAAGTCAGGCCAGCAGCAGTGGTGGCCACGGTAGCGCCCAGAGCGAAGGGCAGGAGCATCTGGGAGATGGAGATGAAGAACTTGATGCCCATGGTGGCAACGCCGGGCGCAGCGTAGAACACCTCGCCCACAGCGGGGTAGATGCCGGTGTCCAGGAAGGAGTTGGCCACGCCGCCCAGAATGGCACACACATAGGCGATCTGATAGCCGCCGTTGGTGCCGGCGTTGAAGGCCAGAGCCAGACCGATGAGGTAGATGGCATAGGAAGCGCCGCCGATGACACAGGAGATGCGGCGGCCCAGCTTATCGGACAGAGGACCGGCGAAGGGCAGGGCGATGAGTCGGCCCAGACCCAGGGCGGCGGAAATGGCGGTGATGGCCATGGCGGTCACGTTCCAGCTGCCAGCCAGAGCCTCTTTGATGACAGCTTGTCCCAGGATGGAGCATCCCACACCGTGCAGGAAGTAGTTCAGGTACAGGATGAGGGCGCTGGGGAGGTACTTCTTGTTCATACGATTGTTCTCTCCTTTGAGTCTTTTCCAAGTCAGTGTCCTATATTCCGTCACAAACATAAGAAACACGGTGCGCAGTCGTTAAAAAAATAACGATCACTTACGTATAAAATTTTATCGGTTTCCGTCTAAAAATTCCAATGCCAATAACGACGAAAAATGATGCATACACGCTATGGAAGTGGTATAATCAGCTTAACTGGAAATTATGAATAAGTTTGGGAGAAACATGGAGGAAGGAGACGCGTTATGACATTCAACCAACTGTACCACTTTCAGACGGTGGCCAAGTATGAAAATTACCGAAAGGCGGCGGAAGAGCTGTATATTTCCCAGCCCTCGCTCAGCCGCTCCATTGCCGCCTTGGAAGAGGAACTGCAAGTGCCCCTCTTTGAAAAGAGCGGACGGGGGGTACACCTGACCAAAGGTGGGCATATTTTCCTGGAATACGTGGACCGGATTTTGGAGGAGTGCCGGGTGGCCAAGAGCAAGATGCAGGAGATTGCCAGCGGCGGCGGCAAGATTGACATTGGCTATGTGTTCCCTCTGGCCAGCCACTATATCCCCCACAGCGTGAGAAGCTTTCTCCACCGGGAGGAGAACCGCAACGTCACCTTTAACTTCTATCAGAACCACACGGCGGCCATCCATCAGAAGGTGAAGTCCGGCGAGCTGGATGTGGGCTTTGGGGGCTACATCGACCGGGAGGAGATGGATTACTTTCAGATTTTGTCGGCAGAGATCGTCTTAATTACTCCCAAAGGGCACCAACTGGAGGGAAAAGAGATGGTGTCGGTGTACGAGCTGCAAAACTATCCCGTCATCGGATATGACCGGGAGTCCTGGCTGGGCAACTACACCCAGCAGCTCTACCGCCGCCTGGCGTTCCAGCCCAACATCGCCGTGGAGTGCCCCGACGAGCACTCCATTGTGGCCATGGTCAGCGAGGACTTCGGCATCGCCCTGGTGCCCGACATTCAGGAGATCGACCCCCAGCGGGTGAATATCCACCGCCTCTATGATATGGAGCTGGAGCACCGGGTCTATATGTTCTGGATGCGGGACCGCTACCAGCTCCCAGTGGTCAAACGCTTCGTGGAATATATGAAGGAGCAGGGGGCTGTGGAGCGGCTCTAACTATATTGATAGCTTGAATGCATCAAATTTGCGCAAAAAATGTATTTTGATTTATTGGTTGCGAAGGCTATAATGAGTGTGTCACAAACAGAAGAAACACCTTGTGCGAAAAACAAACGAGGAGAAGATTCATGAAAACACACTATCCAAAAATCTTTGAACCGATCACGGTGAAGAGGATGACCATTCGCAACCGCATTGCGATGACTCCCATGGGCACCAACTATGGCGAGACCAGCGGTGAAATGAGTAACCGTCACATGAATTACTATTCCTTGCGCGCAAAGGGCGGCGTTGGCCTGATCATCCTGGAGAACGCCAATGTGGAGTACCCCGTGGGCTCCAACGGCACCAGCCAGATCCGCATCGATCACGACAGCTTCATGCCCCGGTACTATCAGCTGGTGGAGAACCTGCACAAGAACGGGGCCACCGTGGCCATTCAGATCAACCATGCAGGTGCTTCCGCTTCTTCTGCCCGAACTGGGATGGAGACGGTGTCCTCCTCCAACATTCCCACCAAGGTGGGGGGAGAGGTGCCCCGTCCCATGACTCGTGAGGAGATTCTCCACACGGTGAAAAAGTACGGAGAGGCGGCCAAGCGGGTGCAGGCCATCGGCTTTGACGCCGTGGAGATCCACTGTGGCCACTCCTACCTCATGAGCCAGTTCATCTCCCCCTACTACAACAAGAGAACCGACGAGTTCGGCGGCTCCATGGAGAACCGTCTCCGCTTCCCCCGCATGGTGCTGGAGGAAGTGCGCCGCCAGGTGGGGCCCTGGTTCCCCATCATCGTCCGTGTGTCCGCCGAGGAGCGGGTGCCTGGTGGCAACACCCTGGAGGACACTCTGAAGTATCTGGAATACCTGGATGAGTTCGTGGACATCTACGACGTGTCCTGCGGCCTGAATCCCTCTCTGCAGTACCAGATCGACTCCAACTTCCTGCCCGACGGCTGGCGTGCTTACCAGGCACGAGCCGTGAAGGAAAAGTTCGGCAAGCCCGTCATCAACGCTGGCAACTACCGGGACCCCGCCGTGGTGGAGAAGGTGCTGGAGAGCGGCGACGTGGATATCGTGGGCATGGGCCGTGGCCTCATCGCTGACCCTGAGTGGGTCAACAAGGTGAAGAACGGGGAAGAGGACATGCTGCGCAAGTGCATCTCCTGCAACGTGGGCTGTGCTGGCAACCGCATCGGGGTCAACCGCCCCATCCGCTGCACCGTCAACCCCGCTGTGCCTGAGGGCGACGTATATAAGAAGCTGAAGGTGAAGAAGAACTGCAACGTGGTTGTGGTGGGTGCCGGTACTGCCGGTATGGAGGCCGCCTGCACCGCCGCTGAAGTGGGCTGCAACGTGTTTGTCCTGGAGAAGCAGGACCACATCGGCGGTCTGTCCTCCTTCATCTCCGATCTGCCCAGCAAGTCCCGGATGAAGGACTTCCCCACCTACCTGGAGCGTCGGGCTGCCAAGCTGCCCAACCTGTACCTGTTCCTGAACACCGAGGCCACCCTGGATAAGATCAAGACCTTCAAGCCGGACGTGGTGGTCAACGCCACCGGTTCCGTGCCCCTGGTGCCCCCCATTCCCGGTCTGAAAGAGAACATTGCCGCTGGCAATGTGTCCACGATCTTTGACATGATCCGCGATGTGAACGCCGGGAAGTATCCCGAAGAGGCCTGCAAGGGCAAGAAAGTGGTGGTCATGGGCGGCGGCTCCGTGGGCCTGGATGTGGTGGAGTATTTTGCTCCCCGAGGCGCTGAGTGCTCCATTGTGGACATGCTGCCCCAGATCGGCATGATGGCCGACCCCATCACCAAGTGCTCCATGCGGGAGACCCACGATACCTACGGCGTCAAGGAGTATGTGAACACCGCTCTGCAGGAAGTGAAGGAGAATGCCTTCGTGGTCAAGACTCCCGAGGGGAACATTGAGGAGCTGACCTTTGACCTGGGCTTCAACTGCCTGGGCATGCGGGCCAACAACCCCATTCTGGAGGCCCTGGAGCAGGAGTTCGGCGGCACCGACACCGTGGTGTACAATATTGGTGACTCCGTACGGGCCCGCCGCATCATGGAGGGCACCATGGATGGCCGCGCCATTCTCAACGTGCTGGAAAACCAGGGCTATCTGGACTCCCTGGATGAGATTCGATAACAACATTGGATAGAATGAGAGGTAATTACTATGCCTAATATCACTGGACATACCGAACTGGTGGGCCTGATGGCCTATCCCATCCGCCACACCCAGTCCCCCACCACCCACAACCTGGCCTACGACAAGAATGGCGACGACGTCATCCAGCTGGCCTTTGAGGTGGACAACGACTCTCTGGAGGCCGCGGTCAACAGCATCCGCGCTCTGAAGATGCTGGGCTCCAACATCTCCATGCCCAACAAGACCGTGGTGCACAAGTACCTGGAAGAGGTGGATGAGGCCGCTCAGCTGTGCGGCGCCATCAACACTGTGGTTAACACCCGGGACGAGAATGGACAGGTCACTGGCAAGCTCAAGGGCTACAACACCGACGGCATGGGCTACTGGCAGGCCATCAACGAGGAGGGCATTGACTACACCGGCATGAAGATGGTCCTCATCGGCACCGGTGGCGCTGCCACCGCCATCGCTGTGTATGGCGCGCTCCACGGCATCTCCGAAATGCACGTGTTCAACATCAAGGACAAGTTCTATGGCCGTGGCGAGGAGATCGTGGCCACCATCAACGAGAAGACCAACTGCAAGGCCTACATGCACGATCTGGCCGACCTGGATCTGCTCAAGGAGAAGATGCACGAGGCCGACCTGTTCTGCGATGCCACCGGCGTGGGCATGCACCCCCTGGAGGAGCTGTCCAACATCCCCGATCCCTCCTTCTTCCGCCCCGACCTCATCGTCACCGACACCGTGTATGCCCCCCGTGAGACCGTGATGATGAAGCAGGCCCGTGAGGCTGGCTGCCAGAAGGTGTACAACGGCCTGGGCATGATGCTCTTCCAGGCCCTCATTGCCATCAAGCTGTACACTGGTAAGGACACTGATGTGGCTTACATGAAGGAGCAGCTGGGCATCTGATTGTCCTATAAGAACCATCATAGATAGAACCAACCAGTCCCCCCCGACAGATGTCGGGGGGACTGTCTTTTGCCCCGGTCTACGATGCGTAGGTTGAGGAGACAGGAATTCCCTGATATAATGGCACAACAAGAACAAAACAAAGGAGAACAGTCATGAATTCCTATGTCACAGGGAGTACCATCAAACGGCTACGGGAGGGGCGAAACATGACCCAGGCCCAGCTGGGGGAGAAAATCGGGGTGAGCAGTAAGACCATTTCCAAGTGGGAGACCGCCAAGGGACTGCCCGACGTGTCTCTGCTGGAGCCTCTGGCCTCCGCTCTGGGGGTGTCGGTGCTGGAGCTGATGAGCGGGGACACCATGTGCAATGGCAACCGCTCGGCCAACATGCTCCGCTCCAAGCTGTACGTCTGCCCCATCTGCGGCAATGTCGTCCACACCATGGGAGAGACAGTGGTGAGTTGCTGTGGTGTCACTCTGCCTCCGCTGGAGGCAGAGGAGGTGGACCAGGACCATTCCATCACCCGAGAAGTGGTGGAGGATGAGGTGTACCTCACGGTGGACCACCCCATGACCAAGAAACACTACATTTCCTTCTTGGCCTATGTCACTTCCGATGGCTTCCAGATGGTAAAACTCTACCCGGAGGGAAATGCAGCGTGCCGCTTCCGCCTCCAGCGCTCCGGATATCTGTACCTCTGCTGCAATCAGCACGGACTGATGCGGGAAAAAGTGTAAAGAGACCTCACGCCCCGGCTGGGTACGTTTTCTACCTGGCCGGGGTGTTGCCTTATGTGTGCCAAATTTGATAGGATAAAAAATAGAAACACACTGCAACCAACCCCTATGTTTTACGGGATATCAAGTGAAGGGCACCGAGAAGGGAGGGAGCCAGATGGAGGACCAGGAGATTGTGGAGCTGTACTGGAAGCGGGACGAATCGGCCCTGGAGCACAGCCGAGAGAAGTATCACGGGTACCTAAGCCGTATTGCCCAGCAGATTTTGTATGACCGGGAGGACAGCGAAGAGGTGGTCAACGACACCTATTTCAAGGCGTGGCAGTCCATGCCGCCCCAGCGGCCCAGCAAGCTGTCTATCTACCTGGGCCGCCTGACCCGGCACGGGGCCATTGACTATCTGCGCCGCCGCACCAGCCAGAAGCGGGGTGGAGCCACCTACGAGATGTGCGTGGAAGAGCTGGAGGAAAGTGTGCCCGGCGGAGAGACACCCCAGCAGGCCCTGGAGGAGAAGCTGTTGGTGCAGCTGCTCAATCAGTTTCTGGAGACCCTCTCACCCCAGGCCAGAGCGCTATTTCTGGGCCGATACTACTACTTCGACCCACTGTGGGAGGTGGCCCGCTACTGCGGCATGGGGGAGGGACAGGCCAAGAGCCAGCTTTTCCGCATTCGAAAACGACTGAAAGTCTATTTGGAACAGGAGGGGTTTGTGGTATGAAGGGAGAACAATTGCTCCATGCGCTGGGTGAGGTGGACGAGGAATACTTGGCGCAGGTGGATGAGCTGCGGCGAATGCCCCCAAAAAAGAAGCGACACACCTGGATTTCCATGGCTGCCTGCCTTTGCCTGGTGGCTGGGGTGGCGATGTGGGCGTTGCAAGGTGGAATGGGAATGCCCGGCAAGGATGGCGCCGAGACAAACTCCAATGGAATGAGCGGCAGTGCCCAGGGGATATATGTGCCGCCCCTAGAGGTGGAATTGCCCCAGGCGGAGACGGAGACCATGATAGACATGAGTGGATTTTTCATCTATCAGGGGCGTCTCTATGCTCAGGTGGATGTGGTGGAGCAGGGCCAGAACTTGGTGGGAGAGCAGTTGGGAGAGTCCAGTGGTACCATTGACGAGTGGATGCCCGAGGACCAATATCTGGAGGGCACAGGGAGTATCGGGGGACCATTTTATGAGGTGAAGGGATACGATCCCCGGTACCTGCTGTGTATGGTATATGACTACGGAGTGGAACTATTCTGGAACAACTGCGACATAACGGTATCCACTGGGGCGGATGTGTTGGAAGAGGTGTTCCGCCTGTCTGACGGCATTGCCCGGGCAGAGTTCCAGAAAGAAGTGGACGTTCAGGGGGAAAACAGGCACACGACCCCAATCACCCAACTGGAGGAGTTGGAGGCGTGGGTGGATGACCTGGAGCAGGCCCCGGCCCTGTCCAGCGCTGAGACGGATATGGGGCAGTGCTTGGGGCATCTGTACCTCACCAAGGCGGATGGGGTGACGGTGCACCTGAGATTGATGGGGAATGGCTATGTGCAGGTGGCAGAGTTGCCGGAGGTGTGCTGGCAGATGGAATGGCAGTCTATCCTGCCATGACAGAAAGGAGGAGAACCGGATGAAACAGAAGCGTTTGGCCCTACTGGTGGCGGGAACACTGCTGTGCAGTGCTTTGGTTGGGTGCACCAAAACCTATGCCACCGACCTCATGGACGGAGTGAAAGAGGGAACGCCCACAGAAGTGCAGGTTCAGGAGGAGACTTGGGCGGGGATGTATGATTTCTCGGTAAAATTGCTACAGACCACCTGTGATAGGGAGGAAAATGCTCTGGTGTCGCCCATGTCCGTGCTATCCGCTCTGGCAATGACCGCCAATGGCGCCCAGGGAGAGACCCGGGCCCAGATGGAGAACACCATGGGCGGGAGTGTGGAACAGCTCAACGGGGCGTTGGCGGGGCTGGGTCAGGAGGAGGACTCCCCCTTGTACCTGGCAAACTCCATCTGGTTTGCGGAAGGGGGACGCATCACCCCTGATCCAGACTTCTTGCAGGTGAATGCAGACTACTATGGTGCGGGGGTGTTTGAGGCTCCCTTTGACCAGACCACGATCACTGATATCAATCGGTGGGTGAAGGAGCACACCCATGGCATGGTGGAAGAGATTTTGAAAGAAATTCCCCGTGATACGGTGATGTACCTCATCAACGCTCTGGCCTTTGAGGGGGAGTGGGAGAACCCTTATCAGAAAGAGGACGTGTGGCAGCAGGCGTTTACCAACCAGGCGGGAAAGGTCCAGCAGGTGAGCATGATGCACAGTGAGGAAGAGCTCTATCTCCGGGACGAGCAGGCCCAGGGATTTATAAAGTACTATCAGGGAGGCCGATATGCCTTTGTGGCGCTGCTGCCGGACAAGGGAATTTCTGTTTTGGATTATGTGGAGGGCTTGGACGGCCAGCAATTGAAGGCGCTGCTGGACAACCCGACATCCGTGCCCGTGGCGGTGACCATGCCCAAATTTGAAAGTGAGATGGAAGTGGATCTCCAGGAAGTGCTGAAGGAGATGGGGATGGTCCTTCCCTTTGACAGCGCACAGGCAGATTTTACTGGCCTGGGCACCAGCCCCGAGGGAAACCTCTTTATCAATCAGGTCTTTCACAAAGCTTATCTGGAGGTACAGGAAACAGGTACCCATGGCGGAGCTGCCACCGCAGTGGAGATCAATTGTGAGGGGGCGTTTCAGGAGCCAGAGGACCAGAAGGTTGTGACTTTAGACCGACCCTTTGTCTACCTGGTGGTGGACACCTCCTCCATGTTGCCCGTGTTTATGGGCACGGTACTCTCCGTATAGTCAGGACCCCCGGCTAAGCCGGGGGCTTGAGTAAGCCCTAGAAGGGCATAATACAGACAACGCCCCTCAAGGGGCCCCGAATGGGTCGGTCAACTGCATTGCTGACTCATGGCGGGCCCCTTAAGGGGCTTTATTTATGCCTTCGTATTCTTGCT
>NZ_SJOS01000030.1:0-30757 GCF_012027765.1 Pseudoflavonifractor sp. SW1122
CGCCCCCCCCCGCCGCCCCCCCCTCCGGCCCCGCCAGCTGTTCCCCCACCACCAGGTGGCCCCGGTGCGGGGCAACGTGCAGACCCGCCTGGCCAAGCTGGACCGGGGCGAGTATTCCGCCCTGGTACTGGCCTGTGCCGGGCTGGACCGATTGGGGCTGGAAGACCGCATTTCTCGCCGCTTCCCGGTGGAGGAGATGCTCCCCGCCGCCGGACAGGGCATTTTGGCGGTGCAGAGCCGGGCGGATGTGGACACATCCTGCCTGTCCCTCTTCCACGACCCGGTGGCGGCGGTGTGTCTCACCGCCGAGCGGGCTTTTGTGGGTGCTCTGGATGGGGGATGTTCCTCCCCTGTGGCCGCCCACGCCACCGTGGACGGGGACACCGTCACCCTCACCGGGTTCTATGTGGACCATGAGGGCGAATCTTACATTGAAACCAGCTGTACCGCCTGTGCTGACGCCCGGGAGATGGGGGCGGAGCTGGCGGTGCGTATGAGGAGGGACCACCCATGATGGGACATGTGACTTTGGTGGGGGCAGGCCCCGGCGACCCCGGCCTGCTCACCTTAAAAGGGAAAAAAGCCATTGAACGTGCCGATGTGGTGGTGTTTGACCGCCTGGTGAGCCGGTCAATTCTGGCTCTCATCCCCCCCACCGCCAAGGCCATTGATGTGGGCAAGCGGGTGAATGTGCACCCGGTGCCCCAGGAGGAGATCAATCAGATTCTCTTGCGGGAGGCCCTGGGGGGCGCCAACGTGGTACGCCTCAAGGGCGGCGACCCCTTCCTCTTTGGCCGGGGCGGCGAGGAGCTGGAGCTGCTGGCCCAGCATCAGGTGCCCTTCCAGGTGGTGCCTGGGGTCACCTCCGCCCTGGCGGTGCCCGCCTACGGCGGCATTCCGGTGACCCACCGGGACTGCTGCTCCTCCCTGCACATTGTCACCGGACACCAGCGGGCGGGAAAAGCGCTGGACATCGACTTTGACGCCCTGGTGGCCACCCGTGGCACCCTGGTGTTCCTTATGGGTGTGTCCGCCCTGCCCCAGATTTGTGAAGGGCTTTTGAAGGCGGGCATGGACCCCAACACCCCCGCCGCCATCGTGGAGCGGGGCACCACCCCCGCCCAGCGGCGCATCAGCGCCACCCTGTCCACCCTGGCCCAGGCCGCCCAGGACCACCAGGTGGTGAGCCCCGCCATCAGTGTGGTGGGTGGGGTGTGCGCCCTGGCCGATTCCTTTGACTGGTTCGATGCTCTGCCCCTCAAGGGCCGCACCTTTGTGGTCACCCGCCCCGCCGCCCGGAAGGGCACCCTGGCCCAGGGCCTGCGGGAGCTGGGGGCCAAGGTCTGGGAGTACCCCTGCATTCATACCACTCCCATCACCCCCTGTCCTCCCCTCACCGCCGCTCTGGAGCGGCTGGAGGCCTACCAGTGGATTGCCTTCACCAGCCCCGTGGGGGTAGGGGTGTTTTTCGACGCCCTGAACGGGCAGGGCAAGGACAGCCGGGCTCTGGCTGGCGTGAAGCTGGCCGCCATCGGCCCCGGCACCGCCGCCGCTTTGAAGAAGTACGGCCTCACCGCCGATTATGTCCCGGCGGTGTACTCCGCCCAGGATTTGGGTCAGGGTATCCCCGCCACCGGGACGGTGCTGCTGCCCCGGGCGGAAGAGGGCTCTCCCCTGCTCACCCAGGCGCTCACCCAGCGCGGCATTCCCTATGAGGAACTTGCGGTGTACACCACTCACTATGATAACCCCCGCTCCCCGGAGCTGAGAGAGGCGCTGGAGGCGGGCGAGCTGTCCTACGTCACCTTCACCTCCGCCTCTACCGTGAAGGGCTTTGTGGCCTCGGTGGGGGAGGACGCCCCTCTGGGCAACATCACGGGTTTGTGCATCGGACACCAGACCGCCCAGGAGGCCCAGCGCCACGGTATCCCCGTGCTCATTGCGGAGGAAGCCACCATTCCCGGCCTGCTGCGGCTGGCCCAGACTTTGCAATAGAAGGAGGAATTCCAAATGGAACTCACTCATAGACCCCGCCGCCTGCGCACCTGTCCCGAGGTGCGCAGCCTGTGCCGGGAGACCCGGCTGTCCCCCGACAGCCTCATCTACCCCATTTTTGTGGATGAAACCCTCCAGGGCACCCGCCCCATCCCCTCCCTGCCTGGACAGTTCCACTACGGCCTGGACAGCGTGTGTCAGGCGGTGGAGGAGTGCCTGGCCCACGGCGTGACCAAGTGCATCCTCTTCGGCCTCCCCGCCCGCAAGGATGAGATCGGCTCCTCCGCCTGGGACGACAACGGGGTGGTGCAGCAGGCCATCCGCACCATCAAGGAAACGTACCCCCACTTCTATGTCATCGCCGACGTGTGTATGTGCGAGTACACCAGCCACGGACACTGTGGCATTCTCTGCGGGGAGCACGTGGACAACGACGCCACCCTCCCCCGGCTGGTGGACATTACTCTGTCCTATGCCCGGGCCGGGGTGGATATGGTGGCCCCCTCCGACATGATGGACGGCCGCATCGGGGCCATGCGCCGTGCCCTGGACGAGGCCGGGTTTGTCAACCTGCCCATCATGGCCTATTCCGCCAAGTACGCCTCCTCCTTCTACGGCCCCTTCCGGGATGCCGCCGGTTCCGCCCCCTCCTTTGGCGACCGGAAGGGCTACCAAATGGACCCCCACAACGCCCGGGAGGCTCTGCGGGAGTGTGCCCTGGACGTGGAAGAAGGGGCGGACATCCTCATGGTCAAGCCCGCCCTGAGCTACTTGGATGTGCTGTATCGGTGTAAGGAGGCCTTTAACCTGCCCATGTGTGCCTACTCCGTCTCCGGGGAGTACGCCATGATCAAGGCCGCCGCTGCCGCCGGATTGGTGGACGAATATAAGATGATGTGCGAGTCGGCCCTGTCCATCTACCGGGCGGGGGCGGACATGCTCATCACCTACTCCGCCAAGGAGTTGGCGGACGCCATGAAACGGGGGGACATCGGATGAATCTCCACTCTTCAGAAGAACTCTTTGCCGCCGCCTGCCAGGTGCTCCCCGGCGGCGTCAACAGCCCCGTGCGGGCCTACCGCTCCGTGGGGCTCACCCCCCGGTTTATTCAGAGAGCGGAGGGCAGCTATATCTATGATGTAGAGGGCCGCCGCTACATCGACTATGTATGTTCCTGGGGTCCCATGATTTTGGGCCACAACCACCCGGTCATCCGGGAGGCGGTGGAAAAAGCCGTGGTGGACGGCCTGAGCTTCGGCGCCCCCACCCCCCGGGAGGTGGAGATTGCCCAGCTGATGGTGGAGATGGTGCCCGGGCTGGAAATGGTGCGCATGGTGAACTCCGGCACCGAGGCGGTGATGTCCGCCCTGCGTCTGGCCCGTGGGGCCACCGGCCGGGACAAGCTCATCAAGTTTGAGGGCTGCTACCACGGCCACAGCGACTGCATGCTGGTCAACGCCGGGTCCTCCGCTCTGGCGGGCGGCCACCCCTCCTCCTCCGGCGTGCCCGTGGGGGCCGCCAAGGATACCCTCACCGCCCAATTTAACGACCTGTCCAGCGTCCAGGCCCTTCTGGAGGCAAACCGGGGCGAAGTGGCCGCCGTCATCGTAGAGCCGGTGGCTGCCAACATGGGCGTGGTAGGCCCCGCCCCCGGCTTCTTGCAGGGGCTGCGGGAGCTGTGCGACCAGCACGGCGCCCTGCTCATCTTCGACGAGGTGATCACCGGGTTTCGTCTGGCCCCCGGCGGCGCCCAGGAGTATTTTGGCGTGAAGGCCGACCTGGTCACCTACGGCAAGATCATCGGCGGCGGCATGCCCGTGGGCGCTTACGGCGGCAGCCGGGCCCTCATGGAGCACGTGGCCCCCTGCGGCCCTGTCTACCAGGCGGGCACCCTCAGCGGCAACCCCGTGGCCATGGCCGCAGGCCTTGCCCAGCTGCGCTATCTCCACGATCATCCCCAGGTGTACACCCACATCAACCACATGGGAGCCTCGCTGGCCCAGGACATGGGCAAGCTGTGTGAGACCTCCCCGGTGCCTGTGGCCATCAACCAGGTGGGCTCCCTCCTCTCCCCCTTCTTCACCCCCACCGAGGTGTCCACCTTTGTGGACGCCAAGGGCAGCGACGTGGGGATGTACGCCCGCTACTTTGGCGAGATGCTCCAGCGGGGCATCTACCTGGCCCCCGCCCAGTTCGAGGCCATGTTCCTCTCGGACGCCCACAGCGCCGAGGATTTGACCGCCACTTTGGAGGCCTTCCAGCAGACCCTGGAAGCCCTGTCTCACTAACATCACCACTCATTGGAGGTAACAATATGAAAGAAATTATCCTGCTCAAGCAGGGCGAAATGGTGCTCAAGGGCCTCAACCGCCGGGCCTTTGAGGAGAAGCTCATGGGCAACGCCAAGCGGCGGCTGAAAAAGTACGGCTCCTTCAAGGTGTACACCCGCCAGTCCACCACCTACATTGAGCCCCAGGACGAGTTCTGCGACTTTGAAGGGGCCTGGGAGGCCATGGGCAAACTGTTTGGCGTGGCGGGCCTGTGCCGGGCCCGGGCCTGTGCCAAGGACAAGGACGCCATTCTGGAGTGCGTCAAGGAGTATCTGGGCGACCAGCTGGCCATGGCCCGCTCCTTCAAGGTGGAGACCAAGCGGGCGGACAAGACCTTCCCCATGACCTCCATCCAGCTGTCCCAGTACGTGGGCGGCGAGCTCCACGACGCCTACCCCCACCTGATCGTCGACATGCACCACCCCCAGTTCACCGTCCACGTGGAGGTGCGGGACTTTGACGCCTTTGTCCACGCCAACCCCACCGAGGGTGCCGGCGGTCTGCCCATCGGCGTGGGTGGCCGTGCGTTGTCCCTGCTGTCCGGCGGCATCGACTCCCCCGTGGCCTCCTGGATGATCGCCAAGCGGGGCGTCATTGTGGACATGATCCACTTCTACTCCTACCCCTACACCTCCCCCGAGGCCAAGGAAAAGGTGCTGGACCTGGCCCGGCTGCTGGTGCCCTACACCGGCAAGACCTGCGTGCATGTGGTGCCGTTTACCAAGATTCAGGAGGAGCTGCGCCGCTCCTGCCCTGAGAACCTGTTCACCATCCTCATGCGCCGCTTCATGATGCGCATTGCCTGCCGGGTGGCGGAGAAAAACGGCATCCAGGCCCTGGTGACCGGTGAGTCCGTGGGCCAGGTGGCCAGCCAGACCCTGGAGGCCATGGCCTGCACCAACGCCGTGTGCACCGTGCCCGTGCTGCGCCCGGTGGTGGGCATGGATAAGGAGGAGATCGTGCGTATTTCCCGCAAGATCGGCACCTTTGAGACCTCCATCCTCCCCTATGAGGACTGCTGCACCGTGTTCACCCCCAAGCATCCCCGCACCAAGCCGAAGGTGGAGGAGCTGGTGGAGGCCGAGCAGAACCTGGACATTGACGCCCTGGTGGAAGAAGCCGTGGCGGGCATTGAGCGGGTGCTGCTGGATTTCTAATCCATACAAAAAGGCCCAGAAACGTGAGAGATACCCTCACGTTTCTGGGCCTTTTTCAATTACTCCCTGTCTTGGGTCCGCCAATAGCCCTGAGTGTCCCGCTCCAGCAGCCCCTCCCCCACCAGGTCCCGGCGGAGGGTACACACGTCGTCATGATATCGGGCCAGAATGGCGTTTACCTCCGGCTCGGGGTAGATATGATGGGGCTCAAACTGCTGAGCCAACGCCTGGAGCACAATGCGCTTCTTTTTGCGCTGGGCGGGAATGGTTTTCAGCCGTCCGTCCTGGAAAAAGGAGTCCAGGACGTGCTGGCGGTACGCCTCGTCCCGCTGGGCCTGGAGATCCGCCTCCTCCGACTCCTCCTGCACAATGTCCAGGATGGTGGTGTCAAAAAGGGCCCGGTTCAAGGCATACATGGTGTAATACTGGCTCTTGTAGGAGGACACCGCCCCGGCCTGGGCCAGCTTTTTCAGGTGGAAGGACACCGTGGCGGCGGTGAGCCCCAGCCGCTGGGCCAGCCGCTCCACGTACATGTCCTCCACCGCCAGAGATTTCAGAATTTGCAGCCGGGACTTGTCCGCCAGGCACTTAAACAGGCCGATGGCCTCGGTCTCCGTCATGCCTTCGCCCCCCAGATGGCCCGGAAGGTGCAGCCCACGTCCTCCGCCGCCTCCAGCTTCAACCGCTCCAGGTGGGCGGCGATTTCATCCCCCCGGGCGGCTGCCTTCTCCCGGGCCTCCACCCAGTGGGCGGGAATCTCCTCCAGCTTTTTGAGGAAAAAGGCTTCCACCCCCTGGAGATCGTCGGGGTTTTGTTCCACAGCCACCTTGAGAATGGTGGAAAAAACACCGTACACATTGCCCTGGATAGCCTGGAAGTTGGCCTCGTCCCCCCGGTGGTCTGCCATGAGCTGGGCCCGGGCCTGGGCGCACTGGGCCACCTGCTCCTCCAGGTACTCCTTCATGCGGGATAGCTTCTGGTCCATGTTCCTGTCTCCTCTCTGATTGGGTTAATCTATTTATACACTTATCTAATTAGATTGTCAAGACTATTTAGATGTTTATCAAATTATCTTTCAAGACAACAGGAGCGCCGCAGCTGCGGCGCTCCTGTTCTGATATCTCTATGGGGTTTTAGTGCACGTCCAGCACGTCGGTGCCGTGCTCCACCTGGCCCTCTTGCACCAGCTGGCAGGTGTCGAAGTCGTCCACGTTGCCCACCACCACGGGGGTAATGGTGCGGTAGCCAGCGTCCTGGATGGCCTTGCGGTCCATGGTGCCGATGAGGTCACCGCAACGTACCTTGTCGCCCTGGCGAATGGTGAGCATGAAGGGCTTGCCCTGGAGCTGCACCGTGTCGATGCCCATGTGCACCAGCACTTCCAGTCCGCCGTCGGTCTGGATGGTGAAGGCGTGCTTGGTGTCAAAGACCATGGTCACTTCGCCGTCCACGGGGGAATACACCTTGTCGTCGTCGGGCTCCACGGCAAAGCCGTCGCCCACCATCTTCTCGGAGAACACGCCGTCCCCCACTTGGGACACGGGGATGACCTTACCAGTGAAGGGGCTGGCCACCATGCCGCCCTTCACAGCGGGAGCGGCCTCGTTTTTGGCCTCCACAGCGGCAGGCTCCTGGTAGTTGGCCAGGTAGCTCTCCACATTGGAGCGGATGACGGACACCCGGGGGCCGTACACGATCTGGACACCCTTACCGGCCACGATGACGCCGGAGGCTCCGGTGGCTTTCAGAACCGCCTGGTCCACCTTGGCGCCGTCCTTGACGGTGCAGCGCAGACGGGTGATGCAGCAGTCCACGTCGGAGATGTTGTCCTTGCCGCCCAGACCACGGACAATTTCCGCGCTGAGGGCGTCGTCACTGTTGCCGCCCTTGGCACCCTCTGCGCCCTTCTTCTGGGCGTCCACGTCCTGGCGGGTGTACAGCTTGATCTCACTGGCGTTCTCCTCCCGGCCGGGGGTCATGAAGTTAAACTTCTTGATCATGAAGGAGAACACCAGGAAGTAGAGCACGAAGTAGACCGCGCCCACGATGACCACCCAAATCCAGCTGGTCTTGGCGTTGCCCTGCATGATGCCGAAGAGGGTCAGGTCGATGAGGCCGCCGGAGAAGGTCATACCCACGCCCACGTTGAAGATGTGCATGAGCATGTAGGCAGCACCGGCGAACACACAGTGGACGATGTACATGGCAGGAGCCACAAAGAGGAAGGTGAACTCCAGAGGCTCGGTGATACCGGTGATCATGGAGGTGAGAGCGGCGGAGAGCAGCAGGCCGCCCACCACCTTGCGGTTTTCCGGCCGGGCGCAGCGGTACATGGCCAGAGCAGCGCCAGGCAGGCCGAAAATCATCAGGGGGAACTTACCGCTCATGAAGCGGGTAGCAGCCACGGAGAAGTGCTCAATGCCGGGGGTGGCCAGCTCGGCAAAGAAGATGTTCTGGGCGCCCTCCACCAGGTGTCCGGCCACGGTGGCGGTGCCGCCCACAGCGGTCTGCCAGAAGGGGATGTAGAACACGTGGTGCAGGCCGAAGGGGATGAGGGCACGCTCGATGAAGCCGTACAGCCAGGTACCGGCGTAGCCGCTGGCCAGCACAAAGCCGCCCAGGTGATTGATGCCGGTCTGGATGGTGGGCCAGATGTAGTACATGGCGATGCCCACCACCAGGTAGGTGGCAGAGGAGATGATGGGGACGAACCGGGTGCCGCTGAAGAAGGAGAGCACCTGGGGCAATTGAATCTTATAGAATCGGTTGTGCAGGGCTGCCACACCCAGGCCCACCATGATGCCGCCGAACACGCCCATTTGCAGGGAGTTCAGGCCCACCACGGTGGTGGTGGCGCCGGACAGGTCGGGGGCGCCGAAGGCGTTGATCATGGCCCCTATGGTGGCGTGCATCACGAAGAAGGCGATGGCTGCCGACAGGGCCGCCACTTCCTTCTCCTGCTTGGCCATGCCGATGGCCACGCCCATGGCGAAGATCAGAGGCAGGTTGTCAAAGACCACCGAGCCAGCGGCGTTGAGCACCTGCAAGATGGCGTAGATGAAGGTGCCGGGGCCCATGATGCCCATGAGGCCGTAGGTCTCCAGCATGGTGGTGTTGGTAAAGGACCCGCCGATGCCCAAAAACAGGCCCGCTACGGGCAGAATGGCGATGGGCAGCATAAAGGAGCGGCCCACCCGCTGCAATACGCCGAATACTTTGTCTTTCATCAGAAATTCTCCTCCTTTGCTTGTCCCATGGCCAGGGCCAAGCGTTGTAAATGAACGGTCAGAAAGGTGAGTTCCTCGCCGGGCAGATCCAGGTCAAAGACCCGTTTCAGCCGCTCCTTCACCCGCAAAGCGCAGGCGAAGGCCTGGGGATAGTGCTCTCGGATCATGCCCTGGAAGGTGGCGTCCTCCCGGGCCTGGGGCCTGGGCCGGGCCAACCGCTGGCCCAAAAATTTCAGGTGGGTGATGAGCCGCTCGTAGTCCAGCCCCTGCTGACAGGGGGCGGCCCCGTAGAACTCCGCCACCTCCGCCATGATCTCACGCACCAGCTCGGTGATGCGCACCATGTCCGACATGCGCCCGTCCAGTTGGGCATTGACGATGTGTAGGGCGATGAAGCCCGCCTCGTCCTCGGGCAGCTGCACCCCCAAGGCGCTCTCGATGATCTCCAGGGCCATCTGACCCACCTCGTACTCCTGGGCGTAGAAGGTTTTGATCTCCCACAGCAGCTGATTGGGGTAGTACACCCCGTTTTTGTGCCGCTGGAGGGCAAAGGAAATATGGTCGGTGAGGGTGATGTACACATTCCCCGACAGGTGCCGACCCAGCAGACGCTCGGCGCTCTCAATGATCTGGGTGCTCACCTCCAGGTACTCCGGAGGCAGCTCTACCATCAGCTGGGTCAGGCGCTGGGATTGGCTGTGGTCTTGCAGGGCGTACACCTTCTCCACCCGGGACGGGGCCACCACGTCCCCTGGGGCTTTTTTAAAGCCGATGCCGGGTCCACGCAGCACCACCTCGTGGCCGCTGCTGTCTTTGGCGCACACAAAATTGTTGCCGATGGCTCGAACAATGCGGTATGCGCCAGGCTTTTGGTTTTCCGGTGGAATGTTTTCCATGTGCTCACCTCCTCTGAGAAAAAATAAAAAGACCAAACCTACAGTGCCATATTGCCATATACGGATATGGTTTCCCACTGCATCGGTTTGATCTTGCCTGCTTGACCAGTCACAAGTCCCTTTGAAATTGTCTAGGGACAGGATAGCGCACTGACATGGGTTTGTCAAGAAAGAATCCTCGAATCCGCAGACTTTTGTCAGCCCACACAGATTCACAGGGTGCATTTTTGTGAAAAAACACGGGCGCGCCCCTATTGGGGTGCGCCCGTGTCCGCTATTTCTTGCCGCAGCGGGAACAGTCTCCCGAGCAGCCGCTGCACTGGCCACGGAGCTGGCGGCGGATGGTGCGCACGACGTACCACACCGCCCATACCGCCAGGGCCGCCACCAGGGCATAAATCACATATTTCATAGAAAACTCCTTAAAACAGCAGCATTCCCACCTGGAACACCACAAACGACACCAGCCAGGCCGCTGCCAGCTGCCATACGATGGAGCGAGCGGTCCACTTCAAGCTGCCCATCTCCCGCACCATGGTGGACACGGCCGCCACACAGGGCACATACAGCAGGATGAACACCAGGAAGGCGTAGGCGGCCACAGGGGTGTGGAAGGTGCCGGACAGAGCGGTGGCCACCGTGGCCCCAGCGTCCAGAGTGGACACGCCGTAGAGCAGGCACAGGGTGGACACCACCGCCTCCTTGGCCACCAAACCAGTGAGGATGGCCACAGCGGCCTGCCAGGTGCCAAAGCCCAGAGGCCCAAACACGGGGGCCAGCAGAGAGCCGATGGTACCCAGCATGGAACGGCTGGGCTCCTCCACCATCACCAGGCCGTGGGAGGTGACGCCGAAGCTCTGGAGGAACCACAGCACCACGCTCATGGCCAGAATCAGGGTGCCTGCCTTCACCAGGAAGCCCCGCACCCGCTCCCACACATGGGTCAGACAGTTGCGGACGGTGGGCAGGCGGTAGGGGGGCAGCTCCAGCACAAAGGCGGCGGGCTCGCCCCGGAACATGGTGTGGCGCAGGATGATGCCGGACACAATGGCGCACAGCAGGCCCAGTACATACAGAGAGAAGATGACCAGCCCCGCATGCTTGGGGAAGAAGGCGGCGGTCATCAGTCCGTACACCGGCAGACGGGCGGAACAGGACATGAAGGGCACCAGCATCATGGTCATGCGGCGGTCCTTCTCATTTTCCATGGTTCTCGCCCCCATGATGGCGGGGACGGTACAGCCAAAGCCCATGAGCATGGGGATGAACGCCTTGCCGGACAGGCCAAAGCGGCGCAGCACCCGGTCCATGATAAAGGCGGCCCGGGCCATGTACCCGGAGTCCTCCAGGAAGGAGAGGAACAGGAACAGCAGGGCGATCTGGGGCAAGAACACCAGTACGCCGCCCACGCCGGACAGCACGCCATCCACCAGCAGGGAGGACACCCAGGGAGCGGTGCCCGCCTGGTCCAAAAAGCCGCTGACCACCCCGGCCAGCCAGTCGTTGAAGAAGTAGTCCACCCCGTCGGCCAGAATCTGGCCGGGGCCGAAGATGATGCCGAACAGGGCCAGCATCATCACCAAAAACACGGGGACCGCCAGAAAGCGGTGGGTGACAATGGCGTCGATTTTATCCGAGAGGGTCATGGTGCCCAGGGGCTGGCCCCGCTGCACCCCCACCTTCACCACCCGCTGAATGAAGCGGTAGCGGGCATCGGCGATGAGGGTCTCCCGGTCACCCAGGGGGTAGGCCTGTTCATAGCTCTGGGCCACCCGGTCCACCTTCCAGCGGGTGGCCTCGTCCAGCCCTAATGCCTTCTCCACCAGTTCGTCCCCCTCAATGAGCTTGATGGAGGCCCAGTGGGCGGGGATGCCCACGGCGTAGGCCCGGTCGTGGATGAGGGCGTCCACTTGGTGGTGGATGTAGTGGGTAAAGTCGTCGTACAGGTCGTCCGGCTCCACGGTGAAGCCGGTGTGCATCTGGTGATGGGCCTCCTCCAGCAGCTTCTGGATGTTCTGGCCCGTGCGGGCGGTGATGGGGATGACGGGGACACCCAGGGCCCGGGAAATCCGCACCAGGTCCAGCTTATCCCCCCGCTTCTCCACCTCGTCCATGAAGTTCAGAGCGATAACCATGGGCCGCTCCAGCTCCAGAAGCTGGGCGGTGAGGTACAGGTTGCGCTCCAGATTGGTGGCGTCCACAATGTTGATGATGGCATCGGGGTGCTCTCCCACCACAAAGTCACGGGCCACGATCTCCTCCATGGAGTAGGGGGAGAGGGAGTAGATGCCCGGCAGGTCCACAATGGTCACGTCCCGGCCATCCACATGGGCCACGCCCTCCTTCTTCTCCACCGTCACACCAGGCCAGTTGCCCACATACTGGTTGGACCCGGTGAGGGCGTTGAAGAGGGTGGTTTTGCCGCAGTTGGGATTGCCCACCAGGGCGATTTTCATCTCCCGCACGTCGTGGTTGTCCTGTTTGCCGCCCCTGTGCTCCCGCTGATGGTGCTCGTGGGCCTGGGTCATCCGCCGCACCGTTTCCTGGTCGGGGGCGGTGTGCTCGGGTCGGGTGCCGTGGGGCTCCTCCCCAGGGGCACACAGGAGGATGTTGCAGGCGTCCTCCTTGCGCAACGACAGCTCATACCCCCGGAGATTGACCTCGATGGGGTCGCCAAAGGGGGCAACCTTCCGCACCGTCACCTTAGTGCCGGGGGTCAGCCCCATATCTACCAGCCGACGCTTCACCGGGCCCCGGGGGTTGTTGATGGCCCGGATGATGCCGGATTGCCCCGGCTCCAGCTGTTGTAAAGAGAGGTTCTGCTTCTCTTCTTGAACCATACTCGCTCACCTCGTCCTCTTATGCTAACTGCGGTATTGTACACCTTCTTACTGGGAATTGCAATGTGCGGAGTGTACGAAAAAGGGACCCAAAAGCCTCCCTTGTGTAAAGGGAGGTGGCCCGGCGTCAGCCGGGTCGGAGGGATTGTCCTCCACCTGGCAGAAGTCAACCCCTCAGTCAGCCTTTCGGCTGACAGCTCCCCTTACACAGGGGAGCCTCAGAAAGTCAGCTCAGAATGTCAAAAACTCTTGACATTCCATCATTCCTTTGCTATGATTAAAATGTCAAAAGTATTTTACACTTTATTATAATTTAGAAGGAGGACAGATACTATGAACATGCCATTGGGAGCCATCGTTTTTCTATCCGTCACTTTGTTGCTTTTTGCCTCGCTGGACATTTTTATGCTGGTATCCCTCTTGATACCGGGAGATGAGCGCAATCAAATCATTGTCTGGAAAGCCAGCTCGTTTACCCTTTTGGCCATGGTGGGGGCCAATCTTTTGGATGTAATTGAAAATTTTGTGCGGGCACAACCCATGTCCCAAAATCCATTTATCCAGCTGGAAGTCGCCGCTATTATCTATTTTGGTTCTCTCCTGTATTATCGCAAAAGGCTTGGTGGTTGACCGTGAAAAATATCATTCGGAGCAGGCGAAAAGAATTGGGCTTATCCCAAGAAGAATTAGCTAAAAAATGTGGTGTTTCCCGGCAAACCATCAACGCCATTGAAAACAACAAATACGATCCCACTCTATCCCTGGCCTTTCATCTGGCCAGGCAGTTACAGGTCACCGTAGACGAGCTTTTTACTCCAGATTGTCCATAAAAATCCCCGCTTACAGCGACAAAACGCTGCAAGCGGGTTATTTTTGTCAAGTAGACTTTTTGTGGTACAGCATCCGGCTGGCGTTCAAAATGGCAATCACCGCCACACCCACGTCGGCAAACACCGCCTCCCACATGGTGGCCACGCCGAAGGCGCCCATGGCCAGAAACAGCCCCTTCACCCCCAGGGCAAAGACGATGTTCTCAATGACGATGGCCCGGCACTTGCGGGCAATGGACATGGCCGTGAGCAGCTTGGCGGGGTCGTCGTCCATGAGCACCACGTCGGCGGCCTCGATGGCGGCATCCGAGCCCATGCCGCCCATGGCCACACCCACGTCCGCCCGGGACAGCACCGGGGCGTCGTTGACGCCGTCGCCCACGTAGGCCAGAGCGGTGCCCTCCGGCTTTTGCTCCAGCAGCTGTTCCAGCTGGTCCACCTTGTCCTGGGGCAGCAGCTGGGCGTGGACCTGGTCCAGCCCCAGCCGTTGGGCCATCTGCTCGCCCACCTCCCGGCTGTCCCCGGTGAGCATCACCGTGCGCACGCCCTGCTGCTTGAGCTGTGCGATGGTCTTAGCGGCATGGTCCTTCACCTGGTCGGCAATGAGGGCAAAGCCCAGATATCGGCCCTGAGCCGCCACATGCACCACCGTCCCGGCGGGGACGTCCTGGGCGGGGGTAAATCCATGCTGAGAGAGAAAGACCGCATTGCCCGCCAACACCTCCACCCCGTCTACCGTGGCGCAAACGCCTCGGCCGGGAATCTCCTCCACGTCGGTGACGGTGTGGTCCTTCACGTCTCCCTGCCAGGCACGGCGCAGAGACTGGGCAATGGGGTGGTTGGAATGGCTCTCCGCCAGAGCCGCCCACCGCAGCAGGGGCTCCTCTTCCTCGTCCCGGACCGGATACAGCCCGGAGAGGGCAAATTTGCCCTGGGTGAGGGTACCGGTCTTGTCAAAGACCACCGTGCGGGTCTTGGCCAGCAGCTCCAGATAGTTGCCGCCTTTCACCAGCACACCCTGACGGGAGGCCCCGCCAATACCGCCGAAGAAAGCCATGGGAATGGAGATGACCAGGGCGCAGGGGCAGGAGATGACCAGGAAGATGAGGGCGCGGCGCACCCACTCCCCCCAGTGTCCGGTGACCAGGCCGCCCACAATGGCCAGAGCCGCTGCGCCCAGCACCACCACCGGGGTATACCAGCGGGCAAAGCGGGTGATAAAGTGCTCCGCCTTGGCCTTTTTGGCGGCGGCGTTCTCCACCAGCTCCAAAATCCGGGCCACGGTGGACTGTCCAAAGGGACGGCTGACCTCAATGTGCAAAAGGCCTGTGAGGTTGACACAGCCGGAGCTCACCTCCTGGCCCTCCTCCACATCCCGGGGCATGGACTCGCCGGTGAGGGCGGCGGTGTCCAGGGAGGAGGAGCCCTCTACCACCACGCCGTCCAGGGCAATGCGCTCGCCGGGGCGTACCACCAGGGTCTCCCCCACCTGCACCTCGTCCGGGTCTACGGTGACTTCCTCTCCGCCCCGCAGCACATGGGCGCTGTCCGGGCGGATGTCCATGAGCTGGGCAATGGAGCGGCGGGACTTGTTCACCGCCAGGCTCTGGAACAGCTCGCCCACCTGGTAGAAGAGCATGACCCCCACCGCCTCGGCGTACTCACCCAGCACCAGAGCGCCTAGGGTGGCCACGCACATGAGGAAGTTTTCGTCAAAAATCTCGCCGTGGGCGATGTTACAAATGGCCTCCCACAGCACATCCCACCCCACCACAAAGTAGGGGATGAGGAAGATGGGCAGCCGCCACAGCCCCCACGCCTGGGGGGTGAGCACCGCCGCAATGAGCAATACACCCGCCACGAGGATGCGGGCCAAGGTCTGTTTATGCCGTCTGGTCATGGCTGTTCACATCCTCACTTGACGATACGGCAGTGGCGTTCCACCCGGGAGATGCACTTCTGGGCCTGACCCACGATCTCCTCAAAGCGCTCATCCTCCGCTTCCAGGGTCAGCTTCTGGGTCATAAAGCTGATGGAAGCACTGTGTACCCCGGGCAGTTTTCCAATGGCCTCTTCCATCTTTCGGGCGCAGTTGGCGCAGTCCAGCTCTTCCAGTTTGAATACCTTTTTCATACCATTACCCCCTGTTGTTCCATAATATGTTCCATGCCCTGGGCGATGATCTTGCGCACGTGGTCATCGGCCAGGGAGTAATACACCGTTTTTCCCTCCCGGCGGGGCTTAACCAGCCGTCCGCCCTTGAGGATGCGCAGCTGGTGGGATACCGCCGACTGGGTCAGCCCCAGCAACTGGGCCATGTGGCACACGCACAGCTCCGATTCAAAGAGGGCGTACAAAATCTTCATGCGGGTGGAGTCCCCAAAGAGTTTGAACAGCTCCGCCACGTCGTACAAACACTCGTCGGTGGGCATCATCTCCTCCACCTGCTCCATGTTGTGGCCGTGGCAGCAGGTTTCCTCCTCCAGTTTTTTTCTGTCCTGGTCCATGTCTGCTCCTCCTTTCAAACAATATATGAACATCTGCTCATATGTTAACATATTAAGATACGGGTGTCAATGGGGCTGGGGGGAAAAATACAACGGATGCAGAGTTAAACCTGCATCCGTTGTTTGTTCGTTCTATGGGTTCTCTATTCCAGCCCTCCGGCCTGGTGGGGACGCTCCGCTGGGCCCGATTTCTCCCCGATGAGAAATCGGGGAAAGAATCGCCAAAGGCGGGGCCTTCCCCCGCCTTGTGGAATCCACCCCGAGGTACTGGATGGAAAGTGCATCGTTCTCTTTTTGGCCCTGGACCGCTTCATGTCACATAGATGGCGTAGACATTCTGTAGGTCGTACCTGCTCCTCTGTAGATAGTACTTCTACCGCCAGGGCCTCACCCTGGTGAGCCGCTGTTCCCAGCTTTCGGGGGCCTGGCTTCCGGCGGCAAGAACGCCGCACACCGGGGTAAGGCCCTGGAAACAGAGGCACAGCCTCACAGAGAAGGAAATGCTTTCTATAGACTTGCCAGGCCATCTATGTGACCCCACCGGGGCCAGGGCCGACCATAGGATTGACGCAGTTCCAGCCCCGTACCCCAAGGGAGGTCCTTAGGGGGGAACGCCCTAAGCGGGTTTTGGTTTCTTTTGCCCGCTCAAAAGAAACCCCCAGCGGGTAGCGTCCCCACCAGGCTGGCAAGCCGGAACCTGGGCCATAGAGAAGGTCCAAGTTTCTTGGCTCAAGAGCGCCTTAAAGGAGCTCAGACACAAAAAAACGGATGCAGAATTGACTCTGCATCCGTTTTTGTCTGATAGTTATTCCTGAGGCTGATCGGGCTTCTCCCCGTCGGGGGTCTGGTCTCCGTCAGAGTTGGCCTCCGGCTCCTTGTCCTGCTCCGGCTCCTGGGAGGAGGCGGGGGGCATGGGCACCGGCTCGCTGACCATGTGGATGGCCCGGGCGGGGGGCTCGATGTTGCTGTCCAGGGTGACCTCTGCCAGAGCGGGGTCCCGGCCCTCGATGATGGCCACCATCTCGGCACCGGTGATGGTCTCCTTCTCCAACAGGTAGGCGGCGATCTTGTCCAGCAGCTCCCGGTTGTCCTTCAAAATCTGAATGGCCTCGCCGTGGCAGCGCTCGATGATGGCGCGCACCTCGTTGTCGATGCCGGCGGCGGTCTCCTGGCCGCAGGTCAGGCCCAACTGGCCGTCCAGGTACTGGTTGTGCACCGTGGCCAGGCCCATCATGCCGTACTTCTCGCTCATACCGAACATGGTCACCATCTTGCGGGCGATGTCAGTGGCCCGCTCGATGTCGTTGGCGGCACCGGAAGAGCGGGAGGCAAACACCACTTCCTCCGCCGAGCGGCCAGCCAACAGAGAGCGAATCTCGGCCAGCAGGTCCTCCTCCGTCATGAGGAACTTCTCCTCCTCCGGCAGGTGGAGGGTGTAACCCAAAGCGCCCTGAGTGTGGGGCACGATGGTGATCTTGGATACGGGCATGGCGTTGTTCTTCTGGAAATGCGCCACCAGGGCGTGGCCCACCTCGTGGTACGCCACCATCCGCTTCTCCTGCTCGGTGAGCACCGTGCCCTTCTTCTCGCTGCCTGCGATGACAAACTCGAAGGAGGAGAGCAGGTCCTGCTGGTTGACGGCCTTGCGGCCCTGGCGCACCGCCCGCAGGGCGGCCTCATTGACCAGGTTGGCCAGGTCGGCGCCCACGCATCCGGCGGTGGCCTGGGCAATCTTGTTCAAATCCACGTCCTCAGCCAGACGAATCTTCCGGGTGTGTACCTGGAGGGTGGCCAGACGTCCGGCCAGGTTGGGACGGTCGATGGTAATGCGTCGGTCGAAGCGGCCGGGACGCAGCAGCGCCTTATCCAGCACCTCGGGGCGGTTGGTGGCGCCCAGGACAATGATGCCCTTGCCGGGGTCGAAGCCGTCCAACTCCGCCAGCAGCTGGTTCAAGGTCTGCTCCCGCTCGTCGTTGCCGCCCATGCGGTTGTCACGGGACTTACCGATGGTGTCGATCTCGTCGATGAAGATGATACAGGGGGCCATCTTGTTGGCCTCTTTGAACAGGTCACGGACACGGGAAGCGCCCACGCCCACGAACATCTCCACAAAGTCAGAGCCGGAGATGGAGAAGAAGGGCACGTTGGCCTCTCCTGCCACTGCCTTGGCCAGCAGGGTCTTACCGGTACCGGGAGGGCCCACCAGCAGTGCGCCCTTGGGCAGCTTGGCGCCGATCTCAGTATAGCGCTGGGGATGGTGGAGGAAGTCGATGATCTCCTCCAGGCTCTCCTTGGCCTCGTCCTGGCCTGCCACGTCCCGGAAGGTGACGCCGGTGGATTTCTCCACGTACACCTTGGCGTTGGCCTTGCCCACGCCGCCCAGGCCGCCCAGACCGCCGCCGCCCATCTTCTTGAACATGTAGCGGTAGAGGAAGACCATGGCCACCACCAGAATCAGGGTGGGGAGCACATAGCTGACCACTGCCATAAGCATGGACTGCTCACTGGTGATCATCTCAGATTTGTACTTGACGCCATGCTCGCTCATCAGGGGGATAATCTCCTGGTCCTGCACCGGGGGCATGGCTGCCTGGAACTTCAATTTGTTTTTCTGGTTGCTGCCAAGCTGGTCCATCAGCAGGTTGCTGACGCTCAGGCTGGTGGAGCCAGAATTTTTGATTTTATCCTTGTACTCTTGCAGGGGGGCTGCGTCGTCCTTCAAGGTGAAGTAGTACCCGTAGTTGTCCATCTCCACCTCGGCCACATAGTCGCTGACCACCCACTCCCGGAAGGTGGAGTAGGGCACGGTGATGGTACTGGCCGAGCGCATGGATACCACGCAGCTGTTGAGCAGCACCACCAGTAAGATGGCCCACACCACGATGCCGATAAAGCCCAGGGATGGTCGCTTTCTGTTGTCATTTTGATTGTTGGGTCCATTGGGTCCCGCCATAGGGGTGTCCTCCTTAAAATCACACAAGCCGGGTAAGATTGCCCGGCGTTTTTCGCTTGAAACGGTTTCGTTTCACCATTTGCGAGAAGTATAACACATCTGAAAGGTAAAAACAAGAAATGTTCTTGGCCTGGGTGTAAACTTTCTATGACTTTGCCCGGATTCCCTGTTAGATTCTCCGTTTTCCCTCTTTTTCATCCGGCAAAACCGTGATATAATACTACGTCAACCATGAACAAATTTTTCTGCGATCTTCTGGATCGACTTCCATAATAGAGATCAGAACAAAGGAGCACGTTGCTATGCGCCAACAACACAGAGAGCAAAACAGTCCCGCCGACGGCATCATCGAGGGCCGTAACGCCGTTATTGAGGCCCTGCGGGCCGGCACCGCCGTGGATAAAGTCTATATCGCCAAGGGTGAGACCGATGCCACCCTGGGCCACATCGCCTCCACCGCCCGGGGTAAGGGCATTGTAGTGGTGGAAGCAGACCGCCGCAAGCTGGACGCCATGAGCGTCACCCACTCCCACCAGGGCGTCATCGCCGTGGCGGCGGTGCGGGAGTACGCCAGTGTGTCCGACATCCTCCAGTCCGCCCGGGACAAGGGGGAGGCCCCCCTGGTGGTGGTGTGCGACGAGCTCAGCGACCCCCACAACCTGGGCGCTGTCATCCGTACCGCCGAGGCCGCCGGAGCCCACGGGGTCATCATCCCCAAGCGCCGCTCCGCTGGTTTGACCGCCATCGTGGCCAAGACCTCCGCCGGGGCCGTCAGCTACCTGCCTGTGGCCCGGGTGGCCAACCTCACCGCCCTGCTCCGTGAGCTGAAAGAGGAGGGGCTGTGGGTGTTCGGCACCGCCGCCGACGGCTCCACCAGCCTCTATCAGGCGGATTTGAAGGGCCCCGCCGCCATTGTCATCGGCAGCGAGGGGGACGGCATGAGCCGTCTGGTGCGGGAGCAGTGTGACTTCCTGGTGTCCATCCCCATGCGGGGCCAGGTCAACTCCCTCAACGCCTCGGCCGCCGCCGCTGTGGTGTTGTACGAAGCCGTCCGCCAGCGTAGCTGAACCGCCGCAAAGGAGCACGCCCCATGTCTGAACGTTACGATCCCCAACAGCCCAACTACGCGTTGGATGATATTTTAGCCGAATTTAGCTCCACTTCCTCTGCCGCATCTGCTCCGCCCCCGGAGGAGCCGGAACTCGAAGAAGAGGAGGAGATTCTGGACGAGGAACAGGTAGAAGAGGCAGAAGAGGAGCCGGAAGAAGAGGCTCCCGCCCAGCCCCCGGTCCAGGACCCGGAGAAGGTAGAGGCCATTTTACAGCTGAAAATGCGGCTGGAGAGCCGCCCGGACTCCCACCACCCAGACAGCGAGGAGGGGGAGGACTCCTCCGCGCAAGAGGCCGAAGAGGGCAAGGGCAAGGCCAAAGTGGTCCCCTTCCCGGAAAAGAAGAAGAAACAGGGGGAGCAAGCCCCCCAGCAGCCCCCGGTGGACGGCCCTGAGCCCGTCCAGTTTGAAAAGAAGGCCCCCACCCAGGAGGAGGGACAGAGCCAGGACCAGGATGACCAGGAAGCCCCGCCCATGCCCATCATCCAGCCCGCCACCCTGCTGCGCCACCTGGGCGCCCGCCTGTCCACCCTGAGCCGTCGGGCCGACCACTTCGCCGACCACATGTACGACCAGGCCGAGCCGGACGCAGAGACCAAAAAGGTGGAGACCTATCTGCCCGGCGTGGACCAGGAGACCCCGGTGCCCACGCCCAAAAAGAAACAGGTACCCAAGCTGCCCAAGGTACTCAAAGCCCTCAGCAAACTCAAACGGCCCAAACCCGCCCGGGCCAAGGTCAAGCCTGTCCCCCCGGACACCAAGCCCTCCGAGCTGGCCGCCCGCTATCAAAAGGGGTTGAAGGCCCGGCGCAACCGGGTGATCATCTCCCTGGTGCTCAGCCTCCTGGCCATGGCCCTCTCGGTGGATATCCCGGTTTCCATCTCCATCTCCGTGCCCGGGGTGTCCCTGACCCAGCTGCGGGTGTGGATTTTGTGCGGTCTGCTGGCCATTGTGGGCATTTTGTGTATGGAAGTGCTGGTGGTGGGCATCGTCCGCCTGTGTAAGCTCCACCCCCGGGCCGAGTCCCTGGTGGCGCTGGCTTGGCTGTTCTCCCTCATCGATGGCCTCACCTTCTCGGTGTGGCCCCAGCGTGGGGAGAATCTGCCCTGCTGCGCCATCACCGCCCTGGGCCTGACCATGGCCATGTGGGGCCGCTACCTGCGCCAGCAGGGAGACCGGTTCTCCGCCAAGGCCGCCGCCCAGACCAGCGCCCCCTATGTGGTGTCCCTGGACGAGGCCAAATGGAATCACCGCCCCGCCTACTCCAAGTGGCCCGGCACCTCCCGGGGCTTCGGCTCCCAGCTGCAAATGGAGGACGGGGCCCAACAGGCCTACGCCATCGCTGCCCCCCTGCTCATTGTAGCCTGTCTGCTCTGCTCTCTGCTGGCCTCCGTGGGCCAGGGAGCCGGAGAGCGGTTTGTGTGGGCCGCTGCCGCCACCTTTACCGCAGCGTCCTCTTACTCTTCCTTGCTGGCCTTTGCCCTGCCCTACAAGAAGCTGGCCTCCCGCCTTTATAAGGTGGGAGCAGCCATCGCCGGGTGGGCGGGCGTACAGCGGTGCCGCCATGCGGGCATCGTCCTCACCGACGGAGACCTGTTCCCCCCCGGATGCATTCAGGTGTCCCAGTTTGAGCTGTTCGGCACCGCCAAGAAGGAAAAAACCGTGTCCTATGCCGCCACCCTGCTGAAGGTGGCCGACTGCGGCCTGACTCAGCCCTTCTACAAGCTGCTGCAATCCACCGGCGCTCTCTACCGGGAGGCCTCCGGAGTACGGTTCCACGAGGGCGGCATCACGGGCATCATCCACAACCACGACATCATCGTGGGCACCTCCGACTTCATGCACCTGGTGGACATTCCCCTGCCCCGGAGCATCCGGGTCAAGCACGCCATCTACTGTGCCGTAGACGGCAAGCTGGCGGCCATGTTCCCAGTGACCTACGCCATGCCCTCCACGGTGCGTCCCAGCCTGTCCACCCTCATCGGGCTGAAGGTGACCCCCATTCTGGCCACCAGGGACCCCAACCTCATCCCCGCCCTGCTCAGCTCCAAGTTCAAGCTGCCGGTGGATAAGATGGAGTTCCCCTCCACCGACCGCCGCCGAGAGCTGTCCGACGCCAACCAGCTCCACTCCACCCAGCCCGTGGCCCTGCTGTCCCGGGAGGGCGTGGGCGCCTTCTGCGACACCGTGCTGGGCTGCCGCCGTCTGCGCTGGGCCACCCGGTTGAGTCTGGTATTTGCCCTGGCCGGAGCCGTCCTGGGCGTTTTGCTCACCTGCTTTATCGCCTACACCGGCTCCTACGAGGCCCTGAGCCCCGTGAACTTCTTCATCTTTATGCTGGCCTGGCTGGTCCCGGAATTGCTCATTGCGGGATGGGTCAACCAATATTGAGCCCATTGATACCATATTTTACCCATACACCCCGGATGGGGCCCTTTGGCCCCAAGTCCGGGGTGTATTTTTTCGTATTTATTGCACAAATATAGTTTGACAAGAAACTCACTTTTGCATTATAATGTCAACGTAAAATTGGGAAACCCCGTTGAAAGGAGAGAAAATACTATGGACAAAAGAAAACTCTTGCAAAGAGTGGGTGCCTGTGCCTTAGCCGCGGCCATGTGCGTCCCATTCCTGGCCCCCACCCGGGCCAGCGCCGCCTCCTCCCGTGTGAAGGAGATCCTGAACAACATGACCCTGAAGCAAAAGGTGGAGCAGATGCTCATGCCCGACTTCCGGGACTGGTCCACCACCGGAGAGGGCACCGCCCCTGACTTCACCGAGATGAACGATCAGGTGGCCCAGGTGCTCCAGGACCACGACTTCGGCGGCGTCATCCTCTTCGCCGACAACGTGAAGACCACCGAGCAGAGCTTCAACCTGGTCCAGGACCTGCAGGCAGAGAACCTGAAGGGCAAGGAAAGCCCGGTACCCATGCTCATCGGCATCGACCAGGAGGGCGGCATTGTGTACCGTCTGGGCTCCGGCAGCGCTCTGCCCGGCAACATGGCCGTGGGCGCCACCGGCGACACCGAGTATGCCAAGCGGGCGGGCGCCATCATCGGCCGGGAGCTCAGCGCTCTGGGCATCAACACCAACTTCGCCCCCACCGTGGACGTGAACAACAACCCCAACAACCCGGTCATCGGCCTGCGTTCCTTCGGCGACGACCCCTACAAGGTGGCCGACTTCGCCGTGGCCATGATCGAGGGCATCAACGCCTCCAACGTCATCACCTCCGCCAAGCACTTCCCCGGCCACGGTGACACCGCCACCGACTCCCACTCCGGTCTGCCCGTGGTGGACAAGAGCTACGAGGAGATCAAGAAGATGGAGCTGGTGCCCTTCCAGGCCGCTATGGATGCGGGCACCGACATGTTCATGGTGGCCCACATCGCCTATCCCCAGATCGACCCCACCGTGGTCAACGACAGCTACATTCCCGCCACCGTGTCCAAGGTCTTTTTGACCGACATCGTCCGGGGTGACATGGGCTACGACGGGGTGCTCATCACCGACGCCATGAACATGAAGGGTCTGTCCGCCATGTTCCCCCAGTCGGAAGCCTGCATCCGCTCCATCCAGGCGGGCATGGACATCCTGCTCATGCCCTGCGTGCTGGACCGAGCCAGCAGCGTGGACAACCTGGACCAGATTATCGCCGACATCATGGCCGCTGTGGAGTCCGGTGAGATTCCCCAGGGCCGCATCGACGAGGCCGTCACCCGCATCCTGACCCTGAAGGAAAAGCGGGGCATTCTGGACTACGACCCCGCCGACTACTCCCTGGAGAAGGCTCTGGCCGCCGTGGGTTCCGAGGAGAACCGCCAGGAGGAGCGTGAAATCTCCGCCGCCGGTGTCACCGTGGTGAAGAACCAGGACAACACTCTGCCCATCCGCACCAAGGGAGGGGAGAAAGTGCTGCTCATCGGCGCCTACTCCAATGAGGCCCCGGGCCTGGAGCTGGGCTTCCGCCGCGCTCAGGCTGCCGGTCTGGTGGACGGCGTGGAGTATGAGTCCCTGATCTACAACAACGCCAACGAGGCCACCCAGGCCCAGATCAAGGACAAGATCGCCGAGAGCGACTACGTCATCGTCATCTCCGAGCTCAGTGGCTCCTCCATGAAGCCGGGCACCTGGAAGCGGGACATGCCCGAAATGATCGTGAACACCGCCCACGAGCTGGGCAAGAAGTCCGTGGTCATGAGCATCTCCCACCCCTATGACGTGCAGTTCTACGACAATGCCGACGCCATCATGGCCGTGTACGGCAACAAGGGCATGGACCCCACCGAGGGTCTGGTGCCTGACGCCGCCTTTGGTCCCAACGTCCCCGCCGGTGTGGAAGTGGCCTTCGGCATCTTCCCCGCCCAGGGCACTCTGCCTGTGAACATCATGGAGTATGACGAGGAGCAGGGCGCTTTCACCGACAACGTCTTTGCTCTCAACGGCCAGACCTATGCAAACGGCTACGGCCTGAGCTACAACGCTCTCTCTGTGGGCGACAAGGGCGAGATCACCGCTGTGCTGGGCAGCATCGCCGGCATGGATTCCTCCCTGTACACTCAGGAGTCCTGGACTGCACTCCAGGGCGTGGTGAAGGAGGCCTCCGACCTGCTGACCTACAGCGCCCTGACCACCGACGAGGTGGCCGCTATGGTCTCCAAGCTCAACGACGCCATTGCCGCTCTGGAAGAGGTGGTCACTCCCACTGTGGAGCCCACCGCTCAGCCCACCGCTCAGCCCACCGTGGAGCCCACCGCCAAGCCCTCTGAGAAGCCCGACGTGCCTCAGACTGGCGACTCCGCCCAGGTGCTGTGGTATGTGGCCGCTCTGGCCTCCGCTGTGGTGTGCCTGGGTGCCGCCACCGTGGCCTACAAGCGCAGCCGCCGCTAATCCCTAACAGACAAAAAAGTACGGTCAGCTTTCGCTGACCGTACTTTTTTGCGATAAATTCCTATTTTTATTTACTTGAGTTCCACCACTCGGTCACAGCTCTGGGCCAAGTGGGGCTCATGGGCCACCAGAATCACCGGCTTGCCCAGAGCTTTCAGCCGCTGCAAGATACGCTGTGCCCGCTGGGGGTCCACTCCGGTAAAGGGCTCGTCCAACAGCAGCACTTCCCGCTCCAGAGCCAGACACCGCCCCAGGGCCAGCCGCCGGGCCATACCTCCGGACAGGGCCGCAGGGTAGCTTTCCTCCTCCCCCTCCAGTTCCACCAGGGACAGCCAGTGCTGGGGGGCCATGGCGGGGTGGCGGGGGGCCACATCAGTGAGGTGTTGGAGTACCGTGCGCCAGGGCAGCAGGCGGTTTTCCTGAAAGAGAAAGGCGGTCTCTGCGGGGTTCAGGCCGGAGATTTTCCCCTGTTGAGGCTGCATCAGCCCGCCCAGCACCCGCAGCAGAGTGGTCTTGCCGCACCCGGATGGACCCACCAGGGCGGTGACCCCGGACCGGGGAATGGAGACGCTCACGTCATCCAGGGCCACCTTGTCCCCGTATCGTACCGTGAGATGTTCCACCTGTATCATGTCGCACCCTCCCCTCTGGGTTTCAGCCACAGCCCCAGCAGCCCCTCCAGAACCAGGGAGAGGACCACAATCACCGCCGTCCAGGCAAACAGTTCCGGGGTCTCCAGGGCCTGCCGGGCCTGTTGAATGCTGGAGCCGATGGCGAATTTGGGCGGACAGAGCACCTCGGCGGCCACTCCGGACTTCCAGGCCAGGCCGAAGCCGTTGAGGAGGGCGGCGGTGAAGTGGGGGCGCAGAGAGGGCAGGTAAATGAGGCGCAGGGTCTTGAGGCGGGAGAAACCATAGGCCCGGGCCAGCTCCAGCAGCTGTCCGTCCACCGCCTTGAGCCCCGCCGTCAGGCTGCCCCACACCACCGGGAGCACCATCATTCCCGCGATGAGTCCGGGAATGTTGGCCCGGGCCACCCATAAGTAGACCAGCAAAATAAAGCACACCACCGGGGTAGCCCGCAGCACCCGGATGGCAGGGGAGAAAATCCGGTCCGCCCAGGTGGAAAAGTGGGTGAGAAAGGCCAACAGAGTGCCCAGCACCACCCCGCCCACCAGGCCGCACACCACCCGGGCCAGGGTGGATACCGCAGACAACCAGAACTCCCCGGTCTGGCCCAGCTCCACCAGACACGCCGCCACCGAGGCCGGAGAGGGCAGCAGCAGGTCCCGCCCCACCCACCAAGACGCCAGCTGCCATACCCCCAGCCAGACGGCCAGGGGTATGGCAACCCGGAACAGTGTTTTCTTTCCCTTAGGGGACATAGTAGATGTCGTCATCCGGCAGCTTTCCGCCCACTGCGGTGGGGTCGATGGAGTAGAGCACCTCATAGTAGCCGCTGATGGCAGGCTTCATGTCTTCCCCGGACAAAAACACCAGGTTGCACTGGGGGATGGCTTTCTGGGCGATGGCGGCGGAGGGAGCGATGCCCAGGTCTGCCACCAGCTGCCCCGCCTCCTCCGGGTTCTCCTTTACATAGGTGACGGAGGCCTCATACTCCTCCAGGAAGGCGTCCACCGCCTGGGGGTGCTCGGCCAGGAAGTCCGCCCGGGCCACCACAGCGGACATGATGAGCTGGCTGCCGTTGTCCAGGTCGTTCCAGGCCGTGGTGAGGTCGATGGCGTCCCGGACGCTGCCCTTGCTCTGGGCGATGGCGGCAGTTGCGGCGGGCACAGGGAGCATGGCCGTCTCAATCTCCCCGGAAATCAGCTTGGCGCTGATCTCGGTGGCGTCGGCAAAGACGATCTCCACGTCCTTGTCCGGGTCCAAGCCATTCTCGGTAAGCAGGTGGCGGAGGATATACTCCGGGTTGGCCCCCTGTCCGGTGGCGTAGATGGTCTTGCCCTTCAAATCCTTCATGGACTGGATGGCGGTGCCGTTGCTCCCCTCCAGAATGTGGAGCACACCCTGGGTGCCCAGGGCCAGAATCTTCACATCCCCTTCGGTCTTGTTGTACAGGTTGGCGGCCACATTGGAGGCCACCATGGCGATGTCATACTCCCCGTCGGCGGCGGTGAGCCCCGCCACCACCTCGTTGTTGTCGGAGGCCACGGTGTAGGTGTAGTGGTTGACGGTGTCGCCGTTGTCACTGCCCGACAGCAGCTTGGCCGCTCCAATGCCCGTGGGGCCGGAGAGCACCGCCAAGCGCACGTCCTCACCCTGGAACACCTCTTGGGTGGGCTGGTCGGTGGGCTGGGTGGTGGTCTCGGCGGCCTTGGGGCCGGAGCAGGCGGCCAGGCTCAGGGACAGGGCCCCGGCCAGCACCGCAGCAAGTAGCGTTTTCATCTTCTTCATGGTTCTTCTTCCTTTCTATCCAATTAGAAGGACACCAGGGGGGCCTCCCCGTTGTCCTCGCCCGGCTCAATGGCCCGGATGATCACGTCATAGCCGTAGTTGTCGTTGACCTGTACCGTTACCCGGTCCCCCACCCGGCGGCCCAACACCGCCCGGCCCACCGGGGACTCCTTGCTCACCAGGCCCTTGAGGGCGTCCTGGCGCATGGTGGTGACGATCTGGATGACCATCTCCTCCTCGTCGTCCTCCACATAGAGGGTGACTTTGTCGTACAGTCCCACCGTCCCCTCCTGGGATTTGTCCGAGATGATGGTGGCGGTGCGGATGACGTTCTCCAGGTACCGGCACCGGCTGTCATTGCGGTTTTTCTCCTGCTTGGCGGCCTTGTACTCGAAGTTCTCGCTGAGGTCGCCAAAGGCCCGGGCCTCCTTCACCGCCTCGATGAGTTTGGGCCGCAGCTCAAACCGGCGGTGATACAGCTCCTGGCGCATGAGTTCAATGTCCTTTTCGGTCAATTCCTTTCCCATAGCTGGTTCCTCCTATTCTCACCCAGTTTGGCACACCCCCGCTCTGCCGTCAAGAAGAATTTTTCCCGATTTTAAAATTTTCTCTTGACACAGCCCCTGGGCCATGGTATTATAATTCTTGCCCACGGGCCGGAGTGGCGGAATTGGCAGACGCCCGGGACTTAAAATCCCGTGGGAGAAATCCCGTGCCGGTTCGATCCCGGTCTCCGGCACCACAATTTTATATCGCGGGGTAGAGCAGTTTGGTAGCTCGTCGGGCTCATAACCCGGAGGTCGTAGGTTCAAATCCTGCCCCCGCAACCATAAATCCCAGATGCGAAAGCATCTGGGATTTCCTTTTTCCCTATTCACTCTTCACTTTTCACTTATTCCCCCCGGATTTTAGGACTTTTTCGGTGGTTTAGGTTTGTGGCGCTTTTCCTCTCTCGTCGGCATCGAAGTGCCGACAGAGAGGCTTGACCCAAATCATGACCCATACGGGAGTTTGGAGCGGTGAGAGCTGGATTTTCCCGGAGAGGATGCGCCAGAACATAATCTACAACACCGGCAGCTACTCACAAAGTAAAAGCAGCCCTGGACTAGCCGTGCAGGACTGCTATGTAAAAATTGGCCTTACTGGGACAAATTCGAAATTTTCATTTTCTTATCTTCGTCATACCATAGGTATATGGAATAGACCAACATAACAATGAGCCCCAACACCAATACTGGATTTAGCTTAACAACAAACACGGATAAAAGCGTATTTATCAGTCCGTGAAAGACATTACAAGCGAAAACACATTGTGTCTTTTTATAAATCGCAGCCAGCCAAAAACTTAATATTACTGCAAGGATTAAAAATAACAAAAAATCCATATTTTGTTGAGATGAGCCTTCCACAAACCAAAGCGGAATATGCCAAACGCCCCATACCACACCTGTAATTACGGTCGCTATTTGAAAATTATACTTTTTCTCTAATAGAGGCTGCATTGTACCACGCCAACCCAATTCTTCTTCTCCTCCATATATAAATACGGCTTGAAGAAAAACGACTGGTACCAGATACCACGGCAGTACCGAATTAAATTCCATCGACGAAATCCCAATTGTTACTATTGCCATAACAGACAGTATCCAAAAACAGGTCATCGATTTCTTTTTTCCATGAAACACAAACTTTTTCACAGAATCGAATGTCAATTTCTCGTCTATTAGAAGTAAGGCTGCGATTGTCGGTCCAAACCCGCCTATAATATGCAAAATGGTACCTATTGGATGTGTGAACGAAATAATGCACAATTTCGTTAAAGCAGCAAGACTAATCCAAGCTATACCTGTGATAGAAAATGTAATTATTAGAAAATACATCAAACGATTTTTGTGCATTTTCGCATTCCACCTCCGCAACATGAAACTATTTATTGTTATCATACCACATCCAGCCATCCATGTCACCAATGCTCCTAAATTTTGTGTAAGACAGCCCATAGAGTGTCTTGAGATTGTAATTTGAAGTGGCCCTCCCTACGCCCCCATTACTCTGGAAACCTTACAAAACTCCAGGCAGAAGTTTTCAAGCAACAATCAAGTCTGGATTGTCCCCGCCAGCACACTCCCCATCGTCTGCGCCGCCTGCCTCTGGGCTGCGCTTGTGATGTGGGCATAGGTGTCCAGGGTAAACCCTGCGGAGAAGTGGCCCAGCATCCCGGACACGGTTTTCACATCCACCCCGTTTTGCAGCACCAGGGTAGCGAAGGTGTGTCGCAAGTCGTGGAACCGCACCTTGGGCAGTCCTGCCCGTTTCAGCACTCGGTGGAGCATATGCAGCACACTGTCCGGGGAGATTGGCCCGCCATTGGGAGACGGGAACACCCAGGGGCTGTTGCCCACTTTCTTTCTCTGTTCTTTCAGAACGCCTACCGTATCCTCTGCCAGGGGCAAGATACGGTAAGCGTTTTTGGTTTTCAGGGGTGCTTCCACCACTTCCCCGTTGATGCGGGAGACTTGCCGCCGTACCCGGAGGTCCCCCCGTTCCAAATCAATGCCCGCACTGCGGGCATTTGTGGCCGGAGAGGGGGCGGTCACGCCCCCTCTCCTTTCTCCTGCTATACTTTCGTCGACTGCCATCTACCCTGAAAATCGGCCCATTTCCCCCCTGAGTTGTAAACACTGCACTGCCATGGTACACTGATTACAGAAAATGATGCCGCTTTTATTTCTTCAACCCCCGTGGTATAATATTTTCAGAAGCACACCAACCACAAAAGGAGGTATGCAGCTATGTCTGAACAAATTTACTCCCTGAATGAGATTTCTGCGGTAGTATTGACCTTATTGAAAAAGTATCATGCAGAGCGAGCCATCTTGTTTGGCTCCTACGCCCGACAAGAGGCGGATGCTTCCTCGGACATTGATTTGATCGTTGTTGGTGGTAAGAATTTTGATCCCACCGATGTGCTGTGCATTGCAGAGGAACTACACATGACACTGAACAAGCCCGTTGATGTGTTTGAGCTTAGGGAAATCAATCCTGATTCCACCTTCTATGACACCATTATGGGGGAGGGCGTGCAAATCGCATGAAGTACAGTGACGAGCAACGAATCACCAAGATTCAGGAAACCACCGAGAAATTGCTGAACTACATCAGCCGGGAAAACATTACCCCCGAACGAATCTTTCACGAGGAGCCTATTCAATGGGCGGTTACCACTCCCCTATACAACATCGGGGAACACGTGGCCAACCTGACCGCCGAGTTCAAACAGGAACACAACACCATCCCGTGGGTGAAAATTGCCGGACTGAGACATCGGCTGGTTCACCACTACGAGGACACCAACTGGACGGTCATCTGCGCCATTATCTATGATGTCCTTCCAAAGTTCCTGGAGGAGCTGAAACAGCTTTGACCCAAACCGTGACCCATACGGGTTATGGACTGTGTGGAGTCAACGGAACACACAGGGTCAAACTGCATACGCATTCTGAGCAAACAGGGCTGAAAAGCATCCAACGGGGCCAAAAGCATCAACGATCCGCAGCTCATAACCCGGAGGTCGTAGGTTCAAATCCTGCCCCCGCAACCATAAATC
>NZ_SJOS01000031.1:0-29641 GCF_012027765.1 Pseudoflavonifractor sp. SW1122
GCTGAACGGAGCCAGGGTTTCCCCTGGCTCCGTTTTTTTGCGGAGGGTGTTACTTCTCTTCCAACTTGTTCTTTCGATACACGAGACAAGCCATGCCCACCAGAGAAATGGCACCCGCCATGCTCCACAGCATCAGGGCGGCGTTGTCCCCGGTCTGAGGTACCTTATTCTCCGGTTTCTGAGTGGCCTCAGGCTTCTGAGAAGTCTCGGGCTTGTCCGTTGCCTCAGGCTTGTCGGTGCTCTCGGGAGCACCACCGGCGGTGAGGCCGTCCATGGCGGCGGTAAGCTGAGCCACTGCCTCGTCCACCACAGCCTGGTCGTCCTCGGAGAGGCTGTTGTCAGCCATCACAGCCTGGGCATTGGCCAGAGCGGTGCGGAAGGTGGCCACGGAAGCGGCAGTGTAGCCGGAGAGGTCCATGCCCTCGGCCTTGTTGATGAGGTCGTCCAGGATGGACTTATCCGCCTTGAAGCGCTGGGCCAGAATGGCGTTGAGCAGAGCCTCGGCAACAGGCTGGATGTCCTCTTCCATGGCGTCGCCGTCAGCCATCACGTCCTTGGCAGCAGCCAGGGCGTCCACCAGCTCCTGCCAGTGGTCGGGCATGTACTTGTCCTGGTCGGGAATCATACCATCGGCCTTGTTGATGAGCTGCTCCAGCATGGTCTTGTCGCCCTGAGTGAGGCCCAGACCCCAGATGCCCTCCAGCAGGTTGTTCCAAGCGGTATTCACCTCAGCCTGGGTGGCGTTGGCATCGGCCATGACAGCCTCGGCCTCGGCCAGAGCCTTCTCAAAGGCGGCCTTGGCAGAGTCGGTGACACCGGTGGTGTCCAGACCCTTGGCATAGGCAATGGTCTTCTCCAGCAGGGTCTTATTGGCAGTCTGGGCATCCGCCTGAGCCAGCAGGACGAAGGCGGAGTCGGCGCCGTTGGCGTGATCACTGGTCCAGCAGACCATGCCATCGTTCACGGTGAAGGTCACTTCCTCATAGGTGCCATTCTGATGGAACTCATACAGGGCCAGGGTATCCAGGTCCATCTCGCCCACGGGCATGGAGATCATGATCTCCCCGGAAGGAGTCACGGCCTCTTCCCCGCTGGTCAGGCTAACGGACTGAGCGTTGATGGAGCAGCCCTTGAGGATGGACTCCGCCATCTCCTGGAACTTCTCGTTGCTGGACTGGTCGGCCACCTGGAGCACGGTGTCAGAGGGCAGCACGCCCACATCGCCGTGGACACGCACACCGCTGTCCTCATCATACAGATCCACGGACAGATTGCCAACCTGGTCGGCGGTGGCGGCAAAGTCGTACAGTCTCAGGCTGTCGATCTGGCCCTGGAAAGCCTTGGTCTGGCTGCCGATGCGCATGAGCGGGGTAACCAGAGAGGCCCACTTGTTGCCGCCTTCCTCAGTGCGCTCCAGAGTCTGAATCTTCTCACCGTTGACATACAGGGTGGTCTTGGTGAACTCCATCACCATGGTGATGTGCACCCACTCGCCCTTGGGCAGAGCATAGTTGAAGGAGTAGTCTCTGGCCTCGCGGGAGAAGCCCAGGTTTCCGGTCTCCTTCTGCACGGCCTTGATCTGACCAATCTCAGACTCGAACAGGATCTGCTCGTCGTCGCCGCTGTTAGCGTCCCGCTTGACCCAGAAGTCCAGAGTGGTATTCAGGCCCTTATCCTCCAGAGGAGTCTCCACATAGCTGGAGCCGCCCTTCAGAGTCAGAGCAGTACCATCATGGCCCTCTTCATAGGCCACGTTCTCACCCTCGGACACCAGGTCGTAGTCGTTCATGGAGTTGTCCTGAGTCTTGGCGTCCTCATCAAAGTCGTAGGAGAGGACGGTGTCGTTCTTGGTCTCCACCTCATAGGTGGGGTTGGTGTTGGGGGCGTAGCCGGTCTCGTCCACAATGGCCTCCAGCTCGGACAGGGTGTTGTCCTTGCCGTCGCCCCAAGTCTTGGCCGCCACAACGGGCAGGGCGTCGAAGAGACGGTCCAGGGTCTCCATGTCGGAGGTACCGTTGTCGTTGCCGCCGGTGCAGTCGTTCCACAGAGCGTAGGAGCCGCCCAGAATCTGGGGATCGCCTGCGGGCACCTTGAAGGAACGGTAGATGTTGCTGGGATCGAAGTTGTTGTAGATATGACCCTTATTCAGATAGTCGTAGTAGTAGCCAGCGCCGGGCACGATGTAGGTGTCGCCGTCGTTGATGTTGATCATCTGGTAGCCCAGGTCATACATCTCCTTGGCATTGGCGTAACCGATGTACCACATGTACAGCTGCACGCCTTCCACCTGTACGGGGGTGGTACCGTGGTTCTCGGTCTGGGAGCCCCAGGCACGAGGTGTGTGGCCCTTCTCCAGGATGTACTTGAGCATGGTGTCCTGGTAGGCTCGGAAGGCTTCCTTCTCCTCCTGGCCACCGCCCTTGTACTCATCGGTACCGATGTTGATCACGGCGTCCTCCAGGAACACGGGGTCCTCACCGTCCAGATACTCGTCAAAGACGCTCTGAACGAAGGGAGCGGTCTCGGGGTTCTGCACGTCCAGATACTCCTTCTTGCCGGGGCGAGCCAGGTCGGGGCGGGCCTCGGTGAAGGGCAGAGAGTGTCCGGGAGTGTCGAACTCAGGCACAATCTTCACACCCTGTTCTTTGGCATCCAGCTGGAACTGACGGAACTCGTCCTTGGTGTAGTACATACCCTCGGGGTTGGTCAGGTTGGGCACATCAGACTCCAGGGGGAAGCCGCCAAAGGATAGGTCAAAGGTATTGTCGCTCATATGCGCATTGAAATCGTTCATCTTGTACCAGGACATCTGGGAAATCCAGTCCTCCAGGAAGTACAGAGGCACATAGCGGCGCGCAATGTCCATGCTCAGGCCACGGACTTTGTACTTGGGGTAGTCACGTACATCGCCCTGAGGGATGGTATCCCCGGTCTGCTTGAGGATCTGGAGGATGGACCGGGTAGACCAGTAGGCGCCGGTCTGGTGGCTGGCCTCGATGGTGATGTATTCCCCAATGTGCAGATCATAGGTCTCCTCATCGAAGGGGATATCGCTGGCCATAAAGTAGAAGTCACCAGCCGTGGGATTGTTGCCACGCTCCACGGCAATCGTCTTGCCCACGATGTCCTCATAGTCGTCGGCAAAGCGGTTGGCCATGGTGATGTACTCTTCACTCAGAGCGGGGTCCACCAGGATGCGGGCACCGTCCCGAATGGTAAAGTCACCGGTGGTACCGAACCACTGCTGCAGCTCGGGGATGACCTTGGGCTTCTCGTTCTGAGACTCCTCGGTGTCGTGCAGGCCAGGAACCTCCACACTCACCTCATAGAGCTGGTAGTTGTCGGGCTGGTTCTTGCTCTCCAGCCGGAAGCCCACCGCCACCGTGGTGTCCACAATGGGACGGATGATGTTGCGGTCGGCGTCAATGACCTGCTCGTAGTCAGTGCCCAGATAGGTCACAGCAATGGACTGGGGGAACTTCTCAGGCAGTGTCAGGCTGGTGTCATCCTCGTCGATGGTAATACCGTCCAGCAGCTGCTTGGCCTGGTCAAAGACGTTGACAAAGTCCAGATCCTGATGGAGGGAGAACTCCTTGACTGCGCCGTCCCCGTCCAGGGTTACCCGGACATAGCGCTGGTTGTAGGCCAGGTCCAGGGTCACTTCCGTAGCGGCCTCCGGGGCCTCGCTGGTGGTATACACACCTTCCCAGTTCTTTCCGTCGCTGGAGACCTCCACATGGTAGGCAGCTGCGGTGGCCCACTGGATCTGATAGCGGTTGTACTTCAGGGAGGCACCCAAGTCCACGGTGAAGGAGTCGCCGCTGGCGCCCTGCCACACCGTCTCCAGGTTGTCGTCGGTGACCACAGAGGCGTCTGTCCCGTTGGACACGCTGATGTCCTTATTGGTGGTCTTGTCAGTACCGCTCACGTCAGGGGTATAAATTTCCACCTCGTACAGGGACAAGCTGGGATAAGCCCCCTCCTTGAGCTTGTCAATGGCCACCTTCACATATCGGGCAGTCACAGGGGTGTCCAGAGTGACCCGATCGGACACCGGATACCCTTCCGTGTTCTTCTCTGCGGTGTAGACCGTGGTCCAGTCGGAACCGTTATCGGAAACCTCAATGTGGTAGTCCTCCACCACGGGCTGCTCCCACTCCAGATTGATGATCTGGAACTCCTGGGGCTGACGCAGGTCGATCTGCACCCAGCCGGGCGCGCCTGCCTCGCTGGACCATCTGGATTGGTCGCCCTTGGAAGCAGTACGGTTGATGACGCCGTCTGTCAGCTTGTCCGGACCCCAATAGGAGATGGGAGACGCGCAGGCACTGGCTGTCTTGCCCAGAGCCAGGTTAGCAGGGTCTTTGTTGAGCAGCTCCTGCACCACTTCGCCTTCCTCGCCAAATACACGGAACTCATAGACGCCAATGCAGGGATAGCCTCCGCCCTGCTTATTCGCCCACATACGGGCATAGCGCATACCCTCCAGGGGCTTGTCCAGGGTGTAGGTCAAGGTGTGGGGATCAAACCGCTGGCCACCGTTGACATCCTTGGTGTGCTCGGTATACTCGTCCACATTGACCCCGTCTTCATCGGAGTACGCATCCACCCAGTTGGTTCCGTCCGCACTGAACTGAATCTTGTACGGATTGGCGTGGGGCTCCACCCACACCACCTGGAAGCTGTGAATGGTGGCATAGTTCTCCAAATCCACCATCAGCCAAGTCTCGCCCGAGCTCATGGCGCTGGACCAACGGGAATTGGCGTTATCGCCGGTACAAGAGCCATCCACGGCATTGGAGGCCACCAGCCCATAGCCCTCGTCGTTCTTGGACGTAGCGGGCTTGCTCAGCGCCAGGTTGGGGTATTCCCCCTGGGCATGCGCCTGGGGTACAAGGCCCACATTTGCCACGCTGGAGACCATCATTGCGCCTGCCAACATCAGAGCAGGCCAACGACCATGTTTTTTCATGTTCTTACCTCCCAAGTCATACGAAATTGAAATGCTCTCTCCAAACCATTCGTTTCTCTATCACCTTCCATTCTTACGCTGCATCGGATCTCCGACCCAGGGCGGCACGCCCCACACACGAACCCTTGACCAATCCCTGTGGGGGCGTGTACCGCCCATGTTCAACTGCTTTTTACAGAAAGCGCCGTTCCAGCTGACGCATCACTGTCTTTTCTTTTTAAACAAAACGCTTACTGCTCCGCCCAGAGAAGCCAATCCTGCCGTCAGCCACAGCATCAAACCGCTGTTGTCCCCGGTCTGAGGCACATTGTTCTCCGGCTTCTGGGTGGTTTCAGGCTTCTGAGAGGTCTCAGGTTTGTCGGTGGCATCGGTAGCACCACCGGCGGTGAGACCGTCCATGGCACGGGAGAGTTTCTCCACAGCGGCATCCACAGTCTTCTGGTCATCCTCAGAGAGGCTATTGTCAGCCATGACGGCCTGAGCCTCGGCCAGAGCAGAGCGGAACACGGCCACGCTCTCAGCGGTATAACTGGAGAGATCCATGCCCTCGGCCTTGTTCACCAGGTCTTCCAGAATGGACTTGTCCGCCTTGAAGCGCTGGGCCAGAATGGCGTTGAGCAGAGCCTCGGCCACGGGCTGGATGTCCTCTTCCATGGCGTCGCCGTCCGCCATCACGTCCTTGGCAGCGGCCAGAGCGTCCACCAGCTCCTGCCAGTGGTCGGCCATGTACTTGTCCTCATTGGGAATCATACCTTCCGCCTTGTTGATGAGCTGTTCCAGCATGGTCTTGTCGCCTTGCACCAGGCCCAGACCCCAGATGCCCTCCAGCAGATTGTCCCAAGCGGCGTTCACCTCAGTCTGGGTGGCGTTGGCGTCGGCCATGACAGCCTCGGCCTCACGGAGCGCCTTCTCAAAGGCGGCCTTGGCAGAGTCGGTGACACCGGTGGTGTCCAGACCCTTGGCATAGGCGATGGTCTTCTCCAGCAGGGTCTTGTTCACCTGCTCCGGCGTCTGCTCTGCCTTGTAGGCCCCAATCTCATGGAGTGTCAGTCCGGAGTTCTCCTCCCAGGTGAACTTAAACGTGGAAGCACGGGCATCTTCGCCCAGATCAATATCCCCGTAGGCATCTGTGACGGTGGTCACTTCCTTCCAAGTGCCGTCCTCCTGCTCTGCCCACAGCGTGACAGCGGCACCGCTGTTTTTCACCACTACCAGATTGGTGATGTCCAGCCCGGCATTGTTCCAGATCACTTCGCCAGTCTCCTGGCCCGCAGATACCGAGGTAAACAGATTGCTGTCCACCAGCCGATCCACATCGCCGACGCTGCCGCTGACCCGCAGCACGTCCTCGGGCACGGTGGTGTTCACCTCGATCTCCCCTACCTGAATCCACTTAGAGGGGATGTTATCGGTGATTTCAATGTACCGGGCCTCCACTGCCCCGCACTCCACCAAGTTCTCCAGGCCTGCGCCAGAGAAGGAGATGGGCTCACTCCAGGTGGTGCCGTCGCTGCTCAGCCGAATCTGACCGTCGGACAGGGCGTCCTTCACACAGTGGATCTTCACATCATAAATGGGCACGGCCTTGCCCAAATCCAGGATAAAGGTGCGGTTCTCACTGGGCTTGAGCCACAAGGTGGTATCCCGATTGCCGTCCACCATGTTGGCGGCGGAACCGGACCAGGTGACGATGTTCTTGGCCTCTGCCGTCATCTCAGGATGGACGCCGCCCAAACGCACCTCCAGCTTCTCCAGGTCAAAGGTGCGAGCCTCATCACTGGTGTTGCACATACGGACATACAACGCGGTCATGCAGTCGGAAGAGGCCCAGTCCATGGGCTTCCACTCTTCTCCGTCCAGAGAATACTCTGCACTCAGGTCCCGCAGTTCCTCATCCACTGTCACAGAGTGGGCATTTTTCAGGGTGTTGAACCGGAAGCCCAGATAGTCACCGGGCTGAAGGGTCACGCCGGAGATATTCTCCAGGCTCACTCGGCCGCTCTCGTAATTCACCGCAGCGTCCAGACCCTCCACATTGGTGTACAGGGTGGCGCTGGTGGGTTCATTGACCACAAACTCCTGGATACCCAGCATGCCGTTGGGAGAGCCAGTGTTCTCATCCACAAATTCCTCGGTGGCCCGGTAGCGGATGAATTGTGCCTTGACATCCAGCCCCTCCAGATGGACGGTGCTGCCGTCAAAGGTGCCCAGCTCGGTCCAAGTCTTGTTGTCGGTGGAGACCTCCACCACACCCTTCTTGAAGTAGGCGTCCTCTGCCATATAGATGGTCAGGTTATCAAGGTCGGTGACGCGGCCCAGGTTCACCCCAAAGTAGGCTCCCACATTCACCGGGAAATAGCTTCCGGTGGCGGTAGAGGAAGCGCGGTCACCGTCTACAATCTTGGTGTAGTCCAGCATATCCATGGAGCCATAGCCCTGCGGGGCGGGGTCCAGGTGGATATTCGCCATCAGCCGAGCTTCCAGAGAGGCTAACAGGTTGTCCCCGAAGGGAATGAGTACCTGAGAGGCCACGGTGCCAGAGGCGTTCTTGGCCTGCTGGAAGGCGGTACGGTTGCGCTCAATGACCTCCATGGCCTTCTCCACCGAGGCGGGGTCATCGGGAGAGGCGGAATCACTGGTGGCTGCATCTATCACCATCTGCTTGAGGGCCACAGCTACCTTCTGGAGCTTGTCCGTCCAGCGGGAGATCTCGCCAGAGATGTTTCCGGTGCCCTTATAGGCCTTCAGGGTGTCCACGGCAGCGATGATCTCATCAAAATCCGCCTCCAGGTCTGCCGCGGCCTGGGTCAGGTCCTCGCCATTCATCATGGCATTCTGAAAGGCATCCAGATGCTCTCTCATGTACACGGACTCCTGCACCCCAAAGGGATTGTTGCCCGCAGAGGAGTGGGCGGAGAAGATTCTCAGGGCTTCCGCTGCCTCCGGGTCGTCCCGAATCACACGGGTAAAGGAGGCCTGCCAGCTCTCCTGGCTGTCATAGTCCTCGGTGTTCCAGGTGTAGTCGGCCACGCTGAACAGAGAGATCTTAGAGGCCTGGGCCTGATTCATGGGGTTGGAGGTAAAGCCGGAGATGTTGGTCACCCCGGGATACAGACCCTGAGAGGGACCCATATGGACGTAGCTGGCCCGGCCCAGGTCATTCACCGGGTAGTTCCACCAGATGTACACCGGGCGCTCAATGTACTGGGTGACCCAGTCCACCGTGCTCTGTTTGATGGCAGACACCACGTTGTCGCCAGTCCACATGATCTGGACGTCCTCGGGGAACTGACTGATCTGCTTTAAGTAGTTGATGGTGCTCTGACTGCCGCTGTCCTTGCGGTAATACTGAGGACAGAAGATGATGGGGGCCACGTCTCCCTTAGCCTTGATGTACTCCTTGTCCAGCCGGGTGACGAAGTTCACCAAGTCTGTGTTGTTGGTGGCGGAGTCATCAAAGAACAGAGCGAACTGCCGCACGCCAATGTCGTACATCTGGTCAAACTTGTCGCACAGGGCCTGGAAGTCCTCCTCGGAGGCCAGGTCGATCTTGCCGCCGATGTGGGCGGCCCACACGAATTGCACTTTGGTCTCATGGCCCTTTTCCACCAGCTCCTGCAGCTCGGCCAGCTTGTCCGCCGGATAGGGGTCCCGCCACTGTCCGGCGTGGTAGGGGTCATTTTTAGGTCCGTATAGGTAGGAGTTCATCTTGAAGTCCCCGCCGAACTCCATGAGACTCATGCGGTTTTCATGGGACCAGGGAGTGCCATAGAAGCCCTCGATAAACCCACGGAACTGGACTTCGGCATAGTCCTCAATGAGGACGTCTCGAATGCTGTCCGCCTGAGTCTGCTCCAAAATCTGGTCCAGGGTGGTCACGCCGTAGAACGCGGCGTTGCTGTCCCGGCCCATAATGGCGATGGTGTCTGTAGCGTCATCTACGGCCAGGGCATATCCATCGTTATTGTCCGTAGACAAGGTGGGGTCATACTTTCCTTCAAACCACTGGTTGTCTACGCCAGCATCGTTATCAATGCCCACCAGAACATTGGTCTTCCCTTCCACCACGTCCTGGGAGACGGACACCTGAATGCCGTCCTCCTCCAGCACCTTCTGGGCCTTGGTCCGGGTGGCCTCGTCCAGGCCCTCCTCCAGCACCAGATTCACCTCATCGGTCATAGAAAGGGCGGTGTCTTGATAGGTGGCCCGGTGCACGATGGGATAGATGTCATACGCCCCTTCCACCTGCTGGTCGGCAGGCACCACCACGGTGTAGTCCCGGGTGTCGGTGACGTCGCCCTTGGTGAAGGTGGCGGTGAGGGTTACGCTCTGGTCCACGGTGTCCCGCTTCACCACAGCTGTGCCGCCCTTTACCGTAATCCACTCACTATTGGATGCCCAGGTGATGAAGGTGCCGTTGTCGTGGGTCAGCGGCAGCGTAAAGTCCCGCTTGGCCCGCTGGGGCAAGGTGGTCTCCTCCTTGGCCTGAGCCACACACTCGTCGTCCGGGGCGGGGGCCTGAAACACCCGGAACTCATAGAGGGAATACCCCCACACATTGATGGAGCCGTCTGCATTGTGGCGGGGCTCCACGCCTTGGAACTTCACATACCGGGCAGTCAGGACTTGATCAAACACCAAGGTATCCGGCTGGCCCTTGGGCAAGGTAGCGCTGTCCTCGTGGACGACTTCCTCCACCACCTGCCAGTCCTGGCCGTTGTCTGACACCTCCACACGGTACTTCTGTGGGGTATTCTCGAAGGCCAGCTCAATTTTATTGTATCGGACCGGCTCCTCTCCCAGGTCAACATAAAACCAACTGTTATATACATCCTCATTATTACCCGAAGGAGAGGCCCACCGGGTACCGGTGCTGCCGTCTGTCAGGTTGGATGCGGGCATTCCGCTGTATGCGCCACTGGCGGTGACAGGTCGTCCTTCCGCCAGGTTGATATTGGTGGTCTCCACCCCACTGCGGTCCTCTCCAGACATCACCAGGGTCTGTCCTACGCCCTCTGACGATAATGCAACTGCCCTGAGAGACATGGGCGCGAAGCTCAACAGCATAGCTCCGGTCAGCAGCAGGGATGCAAATTGCTTACCCTTTTTCACCGTTTACTCCTCCTGTTCTGTGTGTCAGCGTACTGGCAAAAAAGGCAACAACATTCCCGGGACACATGCTTCCCGAAAAAGCCATTGCCTGTTTGTATCATTGTGCATCGTTCCTGTTGCCAGCCGTACCAACGTATTTCTTATTTAGTATGTCACGATTACTTTACATTGTAAAACAGAGTTTTCTTGGGTTTGGACAATATTTTTTTGTGATATAGAATTATGCCCTGTCCCTTTGGTGAAAACAGCTGAATTTGTCCCTCTTCCCTGCAGTATTCACCGAGATTTTCAGCACAATATACAGAATTCTCCATATTTTTTCGTCATCCATACCACGCTTCTCCCAAAGCAAATTTGACGGTCTATCTAGCTCCAGTCTCAGCTACAAAAAATTTTTCAAAAGATATCAACTTTTCCTTGCCCCCACTCGTCTAACATATATACCATTCAGATAGAGCGAGAGGTGACAGCTATGACCATTAAGAAAATTTATTATTTTTGCGAAATATGTAAGGATCTTAATTTGTCTCACACAGCCAAACGGCTCTACGTAACCCAGCAGAGTCTGAGCTATGTCATTCGCACGTTGGAACAGGATCTGAAATGCACCCTCTTTCTCCGCACGGCCAACGGTCTGCGGCTCACCGAACAGGGCAACTACTTTTACGCTCGTTGTACCCACATTCTGGAGGAGTTGGACGAGACTTGCTCCGCCCTTCGCCACGTCTCCCAGTCCTCCCAGAGCAATCTCCGCATCTCCATGGATGCCTGTGTCTACAGCATGATGATGCACATGCTCCCCAACCGATGCAACGATTGTGACGTGGAATACAGCTATTACGGGGTGGAGGCCTGCTTGGACCACGTCCAAACTGGGACGTTTGATGGGGCCATACTCCCCCAGAAATTCAATGCCCCAGAACTGCAATTTACACTGCTGTGGCGAGACCCCGCCTGTGTCGTCTTACCCAAACACCACCCGTTGGCTCAGAACGCCGCCGTTTCCGTCTTCCAAATTGCCAACGAGCAGCTGCTGGTACCACAAATCTACCAGGCCATCTACCCGCCTCTGTTTCAGTCCTGTGCTGAGCTGGGGATCACCTTCCAGAACATTGTCTCCACCCCCTCCCCTCTGGTGGCCATACACCGATGTGCCCAAGGGCAGGGCGTGTTACTGCTGGACCAACAATCCCTGAAAAATTGTATCATCACCTCCTCCGACATTCGCATTCTCCCGGTGGTGGAACCCCTTTTCATTGACCTATACTGCGCTTATCCCCGCAAGCACAGCTCTCCCGCCATCAGCACCTTTATCCAGAACATACAGACTTCCGCTCAAAGTCAAGTTTGACAATCATCCAGGTATAAAAGAGGAGGCCCGGCTTACGCCGGGCCTCCAACTTTTCATTCAGAAGGGTTCCTTCTTACTTGCTCCACTTTTTCTTGGTGCTTACCACACAGCCAGCGCCAGCCAGAGAAGCCAGGCAAACCAGGCTCCACAGCATCAGGCCGCTGTTGTCCCCAGTCTGAGGCACCTTATTCTCAGGCTTCTGGGTCGCCTCGGGCTTCTGAGAAGTCTGGGGCTTATCGGTAGCTTCCGGCTTGTCGGTGGTCTCGGGAGCACCACCGGCGGTGAGGCCGTCCATGGCGGCGGTGAGGGCAGCCACGGCGTCGTCCACAGTCTTCTGATCGTCCACGGACAGGCTGTTGTCCGCCATTACAGCCTGGGCATTGGCCAGAGCGGTGCGGAAGGTGGCCACAGCCTCAGCGGGATAGCCGGCCAGGTTCATGTTCTCGGCCTGGCTGATGAGGTCATCCAGGATGGACTTGTCGGCCTTGAAGCGCTGGGCCATGATGGCCTCCAGCAGCTCATCACAGGCGGTCTCTACCTCAGCCTGGGTGGCGTTGGGATCGTCATAGACGGTCTGGGCCTTCTCCAGAGCATCCAGCAGCATCTGCCAGTTGGTCTCCACATACTTGTCGGCATTCTCCACCATGCCGTTGGCACGGTCGATGAGCAGCTCCAGCATGGACTTGTCGGTGCGCAGTTGCTGAGCCTCAATGGCCTCCAGCAGGGCGGCATAAGCGGCGTCTACCTCATACTGCAGAGCGTCGGGGTCAGCGGACACGGCTTCGGCCTTGTCCAGGGCGTCCAGCAGCATCTGCCAGTTGGTGTCCATGTACTGGTCCTCGTTGGCCACCATTTCCTTGGCCCGCTCAATGAGCAGGTTCAGAGCTTCCTTGTCACCCTGGGTGAAGTCCAGCAGGTGCACAGCCTCGAACAGGTCCTCAGTGGCCTTGTCCACCTCGGGCTGAGTGGCGTTGGGGTCAGCCAGAACGGCTTCGGCCTGGTCCAGAGCGGCCTGGTACTTGGCGGCCACAGTGGGGATGAGGTTGCTGATATCCTGAGCTGCGGCGTAGTCATACACCTTTTGCAGCAGGGCCTTGCTGGCATCGGTGGCGGGCTCAGAGTCATCCTTCACTAGGTCCTTTACCTCGTCGGCAGTCAAACTGCGGTCGAAGACGCTCAGCTGGTCGATGGTAGCATTCAAGAAGCCACCGCCAGCCAGATTGACAGAATTGTTGCCGCCGATACGGTTCATAGGCCCGTTGATGGCCAAATCGATGTGATCCTGCTCCACACCATTGACGTACAGGGTGGTACCCTGATCGTTGCTGACAAAGGTCAGATGCACCCACTCACCCATGGGAGCGGAGTAGTCAAAGGTGGCATCCTCCACACCGTAGGCAGTAACACCTACCTTACCGGTGTTCTGGTACTGGTCCAGCTTGATCTCGCCGGTTGCGCCGGACATCAGCACGGCATTGTGCTCCACGCTCTCTCTGCGGTTGACCCACAGACCCACAGTCCAGTTCTTGTCCAGATCCCGGTAGCCCAATTCAATGCGGCCAGCGCCGCTAAAGTCCAGGCCACTGCCCATCTTACCATCGGTCCAGGTGATGCCGTCACCCAGGGTGAAGGAGTGAGCACCGCTGGTGTCGGTGATCTGAGTGCCCTCGCCCTCGTCAAAGTTGAAGATCATCTCATTCTCGAAGCCGAACGCGTCTTCCTTCATGTCCATGATCTCCTCTGCACTCAGAGCACGATCATAGATCTGGACATCGTCCACAGCACCCTTCATGTAGCCACGGTCGGACAGGCCATCCTTGTAGTTGGCACCGATACGGCTGACAGGGCCGTTGATGGTGGCATCAATGTGGTCGGTCTCCACACCGTTGACGTACAGCGTGGTGCCCTGATCGTTGGAAACAAAGGCCAGGTGGACCCACTCGCCGATGGGAGCGGTGTAATCGAAGGTGTAGTCGTCCACGCCGTAGGCGGTAAGGCCAACCTTACCGGTATTCTTCCACTGCTCCAGTTTGATCTCGCCTTCGGTGCCTGCCAACAGCGCTGCGTTAGCGGCTCCGGAGTCCTCACGTTTGACCCACATACCGGCAGTCCAGTCGCCGCCGATGTCATCGTACTTCAGGTCCACATAGCCAGAGCCGTCAAAGACCAGGCCGGAGCCGTAGCGGCCCTCGCCCCAGGTCACGCCACCTACCATGGTACCCTTGAAGTCGCCAGTGGTGTCCTTCACGGTGGTGCCGGTGCCCTCATCCAGAGGCATACGGAAGTTCATGGGCTTCTCCCAGATCAGGGTGTCTTCCTTGTAGCCAATTTCCAGGCTGTCCAGACGATCCTTGTGCTGAGCGATGCGCTCTTTGTACTCGTCCCAGCTGCGGTTTTCCTTGGGAGTCCAGGCAACCTCAGCGATACCAGGCAGTCTGGGGTAGTACATGTAGTCAATATGTTCTGGATCGGCAAGGGTCTCAGCCCACAGGGCACCTTCGACGCCGATAAATTGATCTGCACTGCCGAAGTCGGTGGGATCCCAGTTATAGGTATCGTCCACAGGGGCATAACCAGCCCACTGTAGGCCCAGAGGACAGCTGGCATCGTACTTCATATCCAAATAGGCGTGGTCAGCCGGAGAGGCAATGTACGTCACGCCGTCCAGGGCTCTCTGATCTCCAGTGTTCCAGTACTGGGTGATGGTGTTCTCCTTATCCTCCACAGCAGCGTCATAATTCTGCCAGCCGATAGGGGTCTTGCCGTACTTCTGAGCGATCTCCGTGACTCGATTGACAAAGTACACGTAGTCGTCATGAGCCGTCACGTGGGCCTCATCGCCGCCCACATGGATATACATGGAGGGAGAGATCTCGGAAATCTGACGGAACACCTCGTCAATGAAGATATAGGTATTCTCGTTGCGGCACTCCAGAGAGGCCCAGCCCACATCCCAGCCCTGATAGGGCTTGGTGTTGTCATAGCCGTTGGCATGGGGCTTGCCGTCCTCGGTGGAGTTCAGCATGGGCATGGAAACCAGAGCCGCCCAGGCGTGGGCAGGCATATCAAACTCGGGAATGATCTCCATGTTCCGCTCTGCGGCGTAGGCCACGATGTCCTTGAACTCCTCCTGGGTATAGTATCCGGCTCTCACGCCATTGTGGTCACAGGAGGTGGAAGCACCCAGCTCCGTCAGGTTGCTGAAGTCCACGGGATTGCCGTCCTTGTCCACCACATCGGGGTTATTCTTGATCTCCAAGCGCCAGCCCTGGTCATCACTCAGGTGCATGTGCAGCTTGTTGATCTTATACTGGGACATGTGGTCGATCTGTCGCTTTACCTCTTCTACCGGGAAAAAATGGCGGGACACATCCAAGTGCATACCACGATACCCATAAGTGGGCTCGTCAGAAATGTCCGCACAGGGAGCGGTCCAGGCCACGTCACTGACCAGCGTGTCGCTCTCGATTTGGCCGGGGAACATCTGGCGCAGAGACTGCAGGCCGTAATACACGCCGCCTGCGCTCTTGGCGGTGATGGTCACACCGTCTGCGGTGACGGACAGCTGATAGCCTTCCTCCTCTGTCACAGCCTCACCATCCAGGCGGATGATGATATCTCCGCTCTTGCCTTCCTCACCCTGGACCACAGGCAGGTCATAGCCGGTGGACTTGCGGAATTCCGAGGCCACCACTTCGGTGGAGTCTGCCGCCTTCTCATCGGCCTGGGCCAGGACAAAGCGGGTCTCCGGCTTCAGGGTAAAGTTTCCCTGGGTCTCCTCATACTGCTGGGGCAAAGGAATGATGGTACATCCACCATTCTCCTCCCCTGCTGCTAGGGTCTGTGTACCCTGGGCAGACAGAGCGGTCGCCCGCAGAGACATGGGTGCCAAGCTCAGCAGCATCGCTCCTGACAACAGCAGAGCTGCCCACCGTTTTTTGTTTCTCACGTTGCTCTCCTCCTTTGACTTCTTTTGAGTTTACGATGGCAATGCCGGCTTTTATTTAGGAAAACATCACGTCTTCCTCCACCGGCCACCCCATCGTTTTTCAGTCTAAGTATCTCATGTTCCCCAAAGACTGTAAAACAAAAGTTTTTTGTGCATGAACAACGCCTATTTGTATGGCAAGATTTCTTTGGGTAATTTGGCTGGTTTTCCCGGTCCGCTTTGTACAAACCTACATTTTTGTCGTATTTATCCTCCATTTCCACGAATTGTTTTTCATCATGTTGCATAGACACTCTTTTTTTCTTGTCAATTTTTGTGAATATGTTATAATACAAATGGTATTTCCAGATATTTGATAGTAAAATCCACCACACATTACTCCCTGTCATATGGAAGGTGACACTCTGTGAATGTAAAAAAACTCTATTATTTTTGTGAAATTTGCAAAGATATGAATCTGACTTATACAGCTAAACGGCTCTACGTCACGCAGCAAAGCCTGAGCTACGTCATCCGCACGCTGGAACAAGAGCTCAAGTGCACCCTGTTTATTCGCACTGCTTCGGGCGTAGATTTGACCGAGGAAGGTAAATATTTTTACCGCCGGTGCTCTCACATCCTCCAGGAGTTGGATGACACCTGTCAGGTGCTCCGCCAGGCATCATCGGAGTTTGCCGGAAATCTGCGCATCTCCTTAGCTCCCTGTTTCTATAACATGCTGCTTCATGCGCTCCCAGATTCCTGCGGGTCCTCTCCCGTGGTCTACACCTATTGCAGCGACTACTTCTGTCTGGAGCACCTGCAAAACCACCAGGCCGATGCCACCCTTCTCCCCTATCTTCCCTCTGAGCCTGGCCTATCCTCCACCCTTCTGGGCTATATCCCCATCTCTGTGATTCTCTCTCTGAATCATCCGTTGGTGCGGCGCACATCGGTACCAACCTCTGATCTATCTCAAGAGCCGCTGTTTCTCCCCGAGCAGTATCAGCCCATCTATGAGGCTCTGTTTGCCCGGTACCCCACCCTTCCCACCGCCTTCAGCCGCACCCTCTCTCTGCCCTCCCCCCTTGCCGCCATTCACAAGTGCGCCCAGGGAGACGGTGTGGTGCTCATGGATGAGCAAGCCCTGTCCAATTGTACCGTTCCCCTCCCGGCCGTCCGTGCCCTTCCTATGTCTGACCCGCTGTTTGTGCCCCTCTACTGTGTCTCTGCGCAAAAACAACATTCTCCACCCCTCCAGTCCTTCATTGACCGCATTCAGCTGGCGCTGAAGGCGTCTCAGTCCGTATAACTCGGGATATCTTAATAAGCCCAGACAACCGCTGTTTGCATGGAAGAATGCAGACAGCGGTTTTTCCATAACACACACTGTTTTATCATCTTGCCTTTTTCCAACATTTTGGTATAATGTGCAGTATATACAGTTTTTTCTTCATATCGGAGCTGATGTTATGCATATTCACCCTGCCCATATTCGTATTGAGCACATGGACAACTCGTCCATAGAGCACATACAACCCGCCTGGCGTCACTGTCGAAATACTGCCAGATTTGCCTCATGGGCACTTTCACCCATTTCCTTATCTGATACTGCCTATTTGTCCGGACTTCTTCATGATTGCGGAAAATTTACCTGCGCTTTTGAATCGTACCTAAGAAAAGCCGCACACGGTGAAAAGGTCATCCGAGGCTCTGTAAACCACACGTTTGTAGGGGTGCGATATCTGCTCAGAAACCACCACTCGCCCCAAATTACCACCTCTGACATCGTCAGTGAGTTGCTGGCCTATGCCGTAGGCGCACATCATGGCCTCTTTGACTTGGCAAGAGGCCATGACACCTCCGGCTTTGCACACCGTCTGCAAGCTTCTCCTGATTTGCTCTACGAACAGGAGGCTCTCAATAACTTTTGGATGGAATGCAGCACGCCCGAGGAAATCCAACAGCTTTTTCTCCGCAGTACGGATGAATTGGCCGCCACATTTCAAACTCTGATGTCACTATCCCAATCCCAAGAGGAGCATGTTCCGTTTTACATGGGACTGCTATCCAGACTTATCCTATCCGCTGTCATTCAGGGAGATCGCAGGGATACGGCGGAATTCATGACACAAACCTCCCAACCGTTTTTTCCACAATGTGGAAACACAAACTTGGACACCTGGTCCGCTTCCCTCGCCTATATGGAGCAGAAATTGGGGGAATTCCCCCAAGAGTCCCCAATCCAACTGGCGAGAAATCGTATTTCAGAACTTTGTCTCCACATGGGCACATCGGACCGTGGACTGTATTCACTGAATGTGCCCACTGGTTCAGGGAAAACCCTATCCTCCCTTCGCTTTGCCCTGGCCCACAGCAAGCACCAAAACATGCAGCGAATTTTCTTCATCATGCCACTTCTCTCCATTATAGAACAAAATAGTGATGTCATCCGGGAGTTTGTTGGCAACCCTTCTCTCGTCTTAGAGCATCATTCCAACGTCGTTGCGCCACAGGACGATGATGATAGCTTACACACCCAGGAGCTTCTTACAGAAGATTGGAGTGCGCCCATCGTCATTACCACTTTAGTCCAATTTTTGGAGACACTCTTTTCCGGCAGAACCACTTCCATCCGACGCTTTCACGCTCTTTGTGACAGTGTGATTGTCATAGACGAGGTGCAGAGTGTCCCTGGACATATGCTCACCTTGTTCAATTTGGCACTTAACTTTTTAACAACGGTGTGCAAGGCAACGGTGGTGCTGTGCTCTGCAACACAACCTACCTTCGAGAAGACCATTCATCCGTTGTACCGCTCTCCCACCCCCATTGTCCCCTACGACAAGAGTTTATGGGCCGTCTTTGAGCGTACCACCATCCAGTATGCAGGCTCCATGACATGTGCCGAAATATCCGAGTTTCTCTTACAGCTTTTGCCCCAACACCGTAGTGTTCTCATCATTTGCAACAAAAAAAGTACCGCTGCCCAGCTCTATGCTTCTGTTTCATCTGACAGCTTTGCCAGCTGTTATCACCTTTCCGCTTCCATGTGCATGGCTCATCGCCGCTCTACATTGGAACAGATGAATGCCGCACTTCGCGACCCACAAAAGCTGGTAATCTGTATCTCCACCCAAGTCATAGAAGCTGGGGTTGACATCTCCTTTGGCTGCGTTGTCCGTCTTACGGCCGGAATGGACAGCATTATCCAGGCTGCAGGCCGATGCAACAGAAACAAGGAATCCACCCAGCCAGCTCCCGTATATATCGTTGGCTGTGTAGACGAGCACCTCACACACCTGCGGGAAATTCAAGCAGCGCAACATGCCACCGAATGTCTCTTGGCTGCCTTTGAAAAAGACCCCCAGGCGTTCCACCACAGTCTGACCTCTGACGAGTCGATTTCTTACTACTACCACCAACTATATCGAAGTATGCCAGATGAATACCAGGATTTCAAACTTCCAACCATGAGGACCAGCATTTATTCCTTGCTATCCAATAACAAAGATTTGGTGTCCGATGAAAGCTGTCAGTTTTTTATGCAGCAGGGATTCCAGACTGCCGGAGCCCAGTTCTCCGTATTTGACACTCAAACCGTGGATGTCTTGGTTCCCTATGGGGAAGGTTCCTCTATTATCGCTGATTTTTGCTCCGAACAAGCCATGTACGACATATCCTTCCAGCTATCCCTTGTCCAAAGAGCCAAGCCATACACCATATCCCTGCTGCAATACCAAAGGCAACAATTAGAACAAAGCGGAGCTCTGACCCCCATCTGCCATGGAACCATGCTGGCATTGAACGAGGCATATTACCATGAGCATATCGGACTGGTCATGAACCCCACAAACGAAAACTCACTGGAGGTGACCGCATGCGACATCCTAATATTGTAGAATTTGAGGTTTGGGGAGATTACGGACTCTTTGCAGAGCCTATCCTCCGGGTAGGCGGAGAAAAATGTACTTATCAGGTTCCAACCTACGAGACACTCAAGGGCATCCTGTCCTCAGTGTACTGGAAACCCACTTTGATTTGGTATATTGACGCTGTCCGAGTCATGAATCAAATTCAGACAGAGGTCAAAGGAATTCGTCCCATCCACTACAACGATAGCAGAAACGACCTCTCCTACTACACCTATCTTAAAAACTGTCGGTATCAGGTTCGTGCTCACTTTGAATGGAACGAAAATCGGCCGGAATTAGCCAAAGACCGCAACGAAAACAAACACCACGAGATTGCAAAGCGTATGATTACAAAAGGCGGACGGCGGGATATTTTTTTGGGAACACGGGAGTGCCAGGGGTATGTGGCGCCTTGTGTATTCGGCGAAGGCGAAGGGTTCTACGACAGCCTCGCAGAACTGAGCTTTGGATTGATGTATCACGGCATCACCTACGCCGACGAGGCTTACTCCACACAAACTCAGGCAGCCATGACCGCTCACTTTTGGTACCCAGTGATGAAAAACGGAGTCATTTCCTTTTTGCGTCCCGAAAGCTGTCCGCTGCATAAACGACTGGGTGATATGCGCATGAAAGTGTTCGGTGCAGATACAGGAAATTTTTCAGGCTTACGTGAATTTGGGGAGGTGACATAAGTGGGATTATTCCAAAAAGCAGTGGAAACCTATGATTCTTTTATCCAACAGGCGGGACATATCACCGAAGGAGAGGAACCTTTAGCACCATGTTTTCACACGCTAACCCGAGCAGATTTAGACATTACAGTTGGCTCAGATGGTGCATTCATATCTGCTTCTGCCGTAGATAAAACTGAATCAAAAATTATCATTCCGGTCACGGAGGAATCCGCCAGACGCACCTCACATCCCTGTGCACACCCTCTCAGCGACCAACTGAAGTATCTGGCCTCCTATGATGAAAAACGCCACGAAGACTACCTAAAGCAATTGACAGACTGGAGCATTTCCCCCTATACACACCCGAAACTCGCCCCAATTCTGCGTTATATTCAAGGGGATACCATTTTAACCGATCTTCTCCGCGCCAATCTCATTAAGATAAATGAACATAGTCTCCCTGTAAAGGACGACCTGCTGGTGCGCTGGCGGGTCATTGGTCTGGGCAAAGATTTGGACGGCCCTTGTTGGACAGACAGAAGTTTGTTCGAAGCTTTTCGGAAATATATCGTCCACTGCAAAATGACTGCCTGTCCCGTTCTCTGTATGATAGAGGGCACTCTGTCTACTCCCGCTGAAAAGCATCCCAAGGGCGTTGTCCCCTTCCACGGAAATGCCAAGCTGATTTCCGATAATGACAAAGACAATTTCACCTTTCGAGGCCGCTTTGTGACCTCTCAGCAGGCAGCTACAGTCGGCTACGAGGCATCACAAAAAGCCCACAACGCCCTTCGCTGGCTTGTGGCAAACCAAAAAGTTTCATTCGGTGGAAGGACTTTTTTATGTTGGTGTCCCCAGGGTATGGTGATTCCCAAACCCCACAATCCTCTGATGCCGCAACATCAGCAATCACAATCGGTAAAACCGTCAGACTATCAGCGGCTTCTAAAGGAGGCTTTGGAGGGCTGGAAGAATTCCCTGCATGCAATCCACCGTCAGGCTGTGATTGCAGTCTTTGATGCAGCAACTTCTGGCCGTCTCTCTTTGACATACTACAATGAACTGCAGGCTTTTGACTTTGTCAATCGCCTCTACCAGTGGGACCGCATCTGCTGTTGGACCTTTCAGAACATCGGTGTGAACTCCCCATCTCTATGGCAAATTATAAATTGCGCCTTTGGCACCGAGCGAAGTGCTGGAAACGCACCCCAATTAGAAACCGACGACAGGGTGTTGCGCCAGCAAATGCAGCGCCTGTTGGCCTGCCGCATTGAGCAGGCACACATCCCCTCAGATGTGGTTCAGCTTCTTGTGCAGAGAGCTTCGACCCCTCAGTCGTACACGCCAAAAACCAGAGAGAAAATCTTATTCACCGCTTGTGCCGTAATTCGCAAATTTCACTATGACAGGACAAAGGAGGAATGGGGCATGGCACTAGAGCCTCAAAAAAAGGACCGGAGCTACCAATATGGACGCCTATTGGCTGTGTTGGAGAAAGCCGAACGGGATACATATCGAGACAATGAAGAGCGTGAGCCCAATGCAATCCGAATGCAGTCGGTCTTTTCCCAGCGCCCTCAGCGCACAGCTCGTACCATATGGGAACAGGTGAAAAAAGCATACTACCCTCGCCTGAAGCCAGCTTCCCGTGCTTTCTATGAAAAGCTACTATGTGAAATTCTGGACATCATCTCAGAGTTTCCCGATGAGCAACAAAATCGCCCTCTGTCCGACAGTTACCTCCTGGGGTATTATCTCCAGAGAAACAGCTTGTATGCCAAGCGAGAGAACCACACAGAGAACAATAAGGAGGAATCATAATCATGGGTGTACTGCAGAATAAAATTGATTTCGTGGCGCTGGTATCCGCTCACATGGCCAATGTCAACGGCGACCCGCTCAACGGGAATCGTCCCAGAACGGACTATAACGGGTTTGGTGAGATGTCTGATGTGTGCATCAAGCGCAAAATCCGCAACCGGATGCAGGACTTAGGTCATTCCATCTTTGTGAAATCCGAGGACCGCTGCGACGACGGATTTAGCAGCTTGAAGGAACGTGCAGCTGCCCAAATGGGCAAAGAGAAGGACAAAGACATCTATGCACAAAAAGCCTGTGAGACTTGGCTAGACGTCCGCACATTTGGACAGGTGTTTGCATTCAAAGGAAATAACGAAGTGTCCTTGGGTATCCGTGGTCCAGTTTCCATTCACCAGGCTGTCAGTGTCTCTCCTGTGGAGATACAGTCCATGCAAATTACGAAAAGTGTAAACGGAGACTCCAGTGAAAAGCGGTCATCTGACACCATGGGCTCCAAGCATTTTGTGAGATTCGGCTTGTACATTGTCAAAGGCTCCATCAATGTCCAACTTGCTGAGAAAACCGGATTTACAGAGGAGGATGCACAGGTCATCAAAGAATGTCTGCGTACGCTTTTCGTCAACGATGCCTCTTCTGCCCGCCCAGACGGCTCAATGGAAATCGTCAAGCTGTTTTGGTTCCAGCATAATTGCAAAGACGGGCAATACTCTTCTGCCACAGTACATCGTTCCGTACACGTTGCTTTGAAGGAGGAGAGCATCCTCCCAGAAAGTGTGGACGATTATACCATTGAATTGGAACCTTTGGATGGTCTCGTCCCTGAAATTATGGTAGGGTTATGAGCAGTTGCAGCCAGGAAGAGTATCTCCAGCTCTCCGGCCTCCAGCACTTCGCCTTTTGTCGGCGCCAATGGGCTCTGATCCACATCGAGCAGCTGTGGAGGGAAAACCTGCGCACGGTGGAGGGGCAGCTGCTCCACCGCCGTGCCCACGATGAGTCCCAACGAGAACGACGGGGAAATTTACTCATCCTCCGGGGCCTTGCCATCCAATCCTCCACCCTGGGCATCTCTGGTGTCTGCGATGTGGTGGAATTTCACGCCTCGCCCCAAGGTGTCCCCATTCACGGGGAAGAAGGCCTTTGGCTTCCCTATCCCATCGAGTACAAGCGTGGGAAACCAAAAACCAACCAGGCCGATGAGCTGCAATTGTGTGCTCAAGCCATGTGTCTGGAGGAAACGCTGTGCTGCTCCATCCAAGAAGGGGCTCTCTTTTACGGAGAAACCAAGCGGAGAACCGTGGTTTCCTTTGACTCTGCATTGCGGGAACAGGTGGTTTCCCTGCTCCAGGAGATGCACCAGCTTTATCGCCGGGGCTATACCCCCAAGTGCAAACCAACCAAGTCCTGCAATGCCTGTTCCCTGAAAGAGCTGTGCCTGCCCAAACTCATGAAGAAACAGAATGTATCGGCCTATCTGCGCTCAGCCATGGAGGAGGACGTGCCATGAGACAACTGCTCAATACCCTGTTTATCACCTCACCCGATATTTACTTATCTCTGGATGGGGAAAATGTGGTGGCCAATCGGGAAAAGGAAGTCCTGGCCCGGTATCCTCTGCATACCTTGTCCGGCATTCTCTCCTTCTCCTACTCCGGTGCCTCTCCCGCCCTCATGGGTGCCTGCGCCAAGCGAAATATCTCCCTGTCCTTTTGCTCTCCCAACGGACGGTTTCTGGCCCGAGTATGTGGGGAAAGCAGCGGAAATGTGCTTCTTCGCCGCACGCAATATCGAATTGCCGACGACCCCGCCTCCAGCTGCCGAATTGCACGCAATATGATCTTCGGAAAAGTCCACAATGCCCGTTGGAGCATTGCCCGAACCAAACGAGACCACGCTCTGCGTGTGAATGTGGACGATTTAGCGCAGACCATTGAAACCCTCAAAGGATTACTGCCTCAAATTCTCTCCGAGACCGATCTGGACGCTCTGCGTGGACTGGAAGGAGCCGGAGCCACCGCCTACTTTCACGCCTTTGGCCAGATGATTTTGGGGGATCCCACCGTATTCTCCTTCCATGGCAGAAATCGCAGACCACCGCTGGACCCAGTCAACGCTCTGCTGTCTTTCGCATACAGCCTTCTAGGTAACGACTGCGCCTCTGCCCTGGAAGGGGTAGGTTTGGACGCTTATGTGGGCTTTCTCCACCGAGACCGCCCCGGGCTAACCTCTCTGGCTTTGGACTTGATGGAGGAATTACGCCCGTGCATGGCAGAACGCTTTGTCCTGACCTGCATTAACAACCGTATCTTCCAGGCCCAGGATTTCGTCTATCAAGAGAGCGGAGCCGTTCGTCTCACCGATGAAGCCCGGCGCATCTTCCTGCAACGGTGGCAAGAGCGAAAAAAGGAGCTCATCACCCATCCATATCTGGAGGAGAAAATTCCTTGGGGGCTGGTTCCATGGGTGCAGGCTCTCTTGCTCAGCCGTCATCTCAGGGGCGACTTGGAGGAGTACCCACCGTTTCTCTGGAGGTAGAAACATGCTGGTTCTGATTACGTATGACGTGAATACCCAGGATGCCGCTGGGCGCAAGCGGCTGCGGCAAATCGCCAAACAATGTGTCAACTACGGACAACGTGTCCAATGTTCTGTGTTCGAGTGCCTGCTGGACGCTGCGCAATGTCGCATGCTTCAGGCCAAGCTGTGCAGCATTATGGATGCCGAGAAAGACAGCCTGCGTTTTTACTACCTGGGCAATAAATATGAGAGTAAAATCGAACACTTCGGCGCCAAACAAACCTATGAACCCGAGGGTGCGCTTATCTTATAGGTTTGCCAGGTGCGAAGGGGAAGCTCTCATAACATCCCTGGGAGGTTCGCACACACATTTTTCCAGTTTATGTGAGGAGTAGAGATTTTCTCACCTCCGCAATTGTAGCACTTAGAATTTATACTGTGTAATCTGTGCAAGGAACACAACGATTCACCTCGTACCTTGTATAGATTTGCTGTCGCACCCCACACGGGGTGCGTGGATTGAAATTTGCAGGTCAATCAGTCCAATGACTTCCGACACCGTCGCACCCCACACGGGGTGCGTGGATTGAAATGTGGTATGATTCGCTCAACAAGAGAGGAGTGGTCCGTCGCACCCCACACGGGGTGCGTGGATTGAAATCAGGATAATCACCCTTGGCCGCACCGTCCCCGCCGTCGCACCCCACACGGGGTGCGTGGATTGAAATTGGGTATGCTTGCCGCTGATACCCTCGTCCACGAAGGTCGCACCCCACACGGGGTGCGTGGATTGAAATACACACACGCACGGGCGCACCCCCGCACGCCCGGTCGCACCCCACACGGGGTGCGTGGATTGAAATCACATACCATCGCTCCAAGGATGCTCTCCAGCGTGGTCGCACCCCACACGGGGTGCGTGGATTGAAATACCCGTGGATGCGTTGTAAACGGTTTTAACACTGTCGCACCCCACACGGGGTGCGTGGATTGAAATAGTGACTGCATTTTGGGCACGGTCCTGTACGCCCTGTCGCACCCCACACGGGGTGCGTGGATTGAAATGCAAGTATGCCGCTTCCCACGGCTACGTCCTCCCTGTCGCACCCCACACGGGGTGCGTGGATTGAAATCGGGTTGACCATAGGAACCTTACCAGCATCCTCCGTCGCACCCCACACGGGGTGCGTGGATTGAAATGGCAGCCTGTTGAGCCGCCTGGGCGGCCTGGTTGTCGCACCCCACACGGGGTGCGTGGATTGAAATCACCGTGCGGCTGATGGAGTTGAAGTATTCTTCAGGTCGCACCCCACACGGGGTGCGTGGATTGAAATGAGGAGCTAGGGGCTGAGGTGGACGAGGCCACCAGGTCGCACCCCACACGGGGTGCGTGGATTGAAATCCTTGGCGGCCCAGTTATGGCGGCCATTGGTGCTGGTCGCACCCCACACGGGGTGCGTGGATTGAAATGCAGCTGGCTGGTGGTGTCCTCTGCCGCACGCTGGGTCGCACCCCACACGGGGTGCGTGGATTGAAATGAGAGGAGGGAGCTTGATGTACGAGCGTCAATACGTCGCACCCCACACGGGGTGCGTGGATTGAAATTCCAGCACCGCCTGGGGAATCCAGTACATAGAGCGGTCGCACCCCACACGGGGTGCGTGGATTGAAATTGTGGTATCGTTTAGGCAGTCCCTCGGTTGGCTTGTCGCACCCCACACGGGGTGCGTGGATTGAAATAATTTTATTCTGCCGCAGATGTGGAGCGGCTGCCGTCGCACCCCACACGGGGTGCGTGGATTGAAATATACTAAAGGGGGCGCACCAAATGAAAAAGATAACGTCGCACCCCACACGGGGTGCGTGGATTGAAATATCCAGGCATCTCTGTGATGCCCTGGCATTGACGTCGCACCCCACACGGGGTGCGTGGATTGAAATTTGATACCCAAGACATCACGACAGCCCAAAATGTGGTCGCACCCCACACGGGGTGCGTGGATTGAAATCACTCGGGATGTGTGTGCACATCACACACGACGAGTCGCACCCCACACGGGGTGCGTGGATTGAAATAGATTGTCGCGGGGGACAATCTTGTCCGTGTCGAGTCGCACCCCACACGGGGTGCGTGGATTGAAATAGGATAGCACCATAGGCCGCTTCCTTGGCCCGGTAGTCGCACCCCACACGGGGTGCGTGGATTGAAATGTCCCAAAGGAAAAAATCTAGGTTTCCGAAAAGCCGTCGCACCCCACACGGGGTGCGTGGATTGAAATCTGTATGTCTGTTGGTGATTTGCCACAGCAGGCTGTCGCACCCCACACGGGGTGCGTGGATTGAAATGACATGGACGCCGATCAGGTTGGTCTCGCCCTGAGTCGCACCCCACACGGGGTGCGTGGATTGAAATAACCTTGCAAAGAGATCGGCAAGCATGGCTATTTGGTCGCACCCCACACGGGGTGCGTGGATTGAAATTCTGGTTTGGGAAGAAACCGGTGACCATCCGGAGTCGCACCCCACACGGGGTGCGTGGATTGAAATATCTTGGTCAGGGGGATCTCGTCGCCCTCGGCAACGTCGCACCCCACACGGGGTGCGTGGATTGAAATTACCTGCCTGCGTGCAGCATGGCAATGCTTGGGGGTCGCACCCCACACGGGGTGCGTGGATTGAAATTCCGCCTGGATCACCGGCACAGAGCGGTGCCACGTCGCACCCCACACGGGGTGCGTGGATTGAAATCGGAGCCGCCAGAGCTTCCCCCATTGGAGCCCAGGTCGCACCCCACACGGGGTGCGTGGATTGAAATTGGGTAGGCACAGGAGCCGGGGTGGTGGGCTTGTCGGTCGCACCCCACACGGGGTGCGTGGATTGAAATTGGGACCACCGGGACCTCAAGGAGCCTACCAGCGTCGCACCCCACACGGGGTACGTGGGTTGAAACATCGTTACCTATGGGCGGATGATTGAACTATATCTGCTCTTTCCATTCTCTGAACTCGTCTCTTCTTTTCCCCGTATAAAATATCCATCGAACCTCATCGAACAATAAAAAATATCCCCCCTCCCTGTGCTGCATGAAAGCCACCTGCTTGGAGATACTTACATACAGTATCTTCCAAACGAGGTGGCTTTTTGTGCAAGGTAAGGTGGACTTATGCGGCGTGAACACGTCGAAACTCAAGGTTCTGAAAAGCGAAGAGAGCATTGCCCTGCTCCGCCGAGCCCGACAGGGAGACCAGGCAGCCCGGGAGGAACTGATTGCCGGGAATCTGCGCCTGGTGCTGTCGGTGATTCAAAAGTTTGCAGGCCGGGGCGAACACATGGATGATCTGTTCCAGGTGGGGTGTATCGGCCTCATCAAAGCCATTGATAACTTCAATGTGGACTTGGACGTGAAGTTTTCCACCTATGGGGTGCCCATGATCATTGGGGAAATCCGCCGCTTTCTCCGGGACAACAGCACCATCCGGGTCTCCCGCTCTCTGCGGGACACCGCCTACAAGGTGCTTCAGGCCAAAGAGGCATTCCAAAATGAGCACCAGCGGGAGCCTACCTTGGACGAACTGGCCAAGCTCCTGGACCTGCGCCGGGAGGACATCGTCACTGCCATGGACGCCGTCATGGACCCCATCTCCCTCTTTGAGCCCATTTACTCCGACTCCTGGGATGCAGTATGCGTCATGGACCAGGTGCGGGACGGGAAAAACACCGACGAGGCGTGGCTGGACCACATTGCCCTCAGCGACGCCATCTCCAAGCTGGGCCAGCGGGAACAGGAGATTTTGGAACTGCGTTTTTTCCAGGGCAAAACCCAGATGGAGGTGTCCGCCGAGATCGGCATCTCCCAGGCCCAGGTGTCCCGGCTGGAGAAACACGCCTTGAAGCAAATCCGAAAAGAGTTCTAAACAAAGCCGTGGGTGCTGCGCCCACGGCTTTGTTCTACATCAGCTTCAAAATCTCCTGCTTCAGCCGTCCGATGATGCGCTTTTCCAGTCGGGATATGTAGGACTGGGAGATGCCCAGTAACGAAGCCACTTCCTTCTGGGTGCGCTCCGCCTTCCCGTCCAGGCCAAAGCGCATGGTGATGATGGACCGTTCCCGGGGATTTAATTTGCTCACTGCCTGGAACAGGAGGTCCCGCTCCACATCCTCCTCCATGGGCTTTTCGATGACATCGCTGTCCGTGCCCAGCACATCGGAGAGGAGCAGCTCATTGCCGTCCCAATCGGTGTTCAGTGGCTCCTCCAGGGACACCTCTCCCTTCCGGTTGGCGTTTTTTCGCAGGTACATGAGAATCTCATTTTCAATGCACCGGGAGGCATAGGTGGCCAGCTTGATGTTTTTTCCCGGGTTATAGGTCTCCACCGCCTTGATGAGGCCAATGGTGCCGATGGAGATGAGGTCTTCAATGCCCACGCCGCTGTTTTCAAACCGGCGGGCGATGTACACCACCAATCGGAGGTTGTGCTCAATGAGCTTGGAGCGGATGGTCGGACTGGGCCCGTCCCGCTCCCAGGTGGTCAAAACCTCCCGCTCCTCCTCCTTGGACAGGGGCGGCGGCAGAGTATCGCTGCCCCCGATATAAAAGATAGTCCCCGGCAGGTGGAGCCCTAGCCGAGACAGGAACCCACACAGCTTGATGTACCACAGTCCTCTCATCTTCATATCCCTCCAAACAGTCCTTGATAGGTTCCCCCGTCGCTGACCGGTGTGGGGGACAGGGCCAGCAGCAAGCTGCCCATGTCCCGCCCGTTCACCCGTACTTGCTGGGTGGGAAAGGCCAGCAACATCCCCGACTCCACCCCCACCGCCCGATAGGGCACCAGCCGCACCCCATGGATGCCCCGGTCATGGCAGAGCCGGGCGCACTCGATGGGGCGAGCCACATCCGCTCCCGCAGGCAGCAGCCAGGCCATATCCCGCCAGTAGGCCACCACCACCGGGCGGTTGGTTACCGGGTCAGAAAGACTCAACCCCGTATCATGGAGGGCGGTCATGGACACCACCCGCTGGGAAAATGTCAGCTCCATATGTACCAGCTCTGCCCCTGTGTGGGCACCCAGCCGCCGCAGCAGCAGAGAGAACACAAAATAACACGCCAGAAAGACCACCAGCAACAGTCTCAGGTCCATCTGCGTGTACAGCACTCCAGATTGCAGGGTCAGGGTGGTATTCCCCAGCCACTCAAACCCCAGCACCGCCCCGGCCAGTGCCGCAGAGGCGGCGAAGAACAGACCCAGCACCCGCCACAGCCGCACCTCTCCCCCGTAGGCACATAGCACCATCACCACCGCCACCGCCAGCTTGCAGGGCAGCGTGGACAGCCACCCCATACCGGGG